>CAMVJN010000025.1 GCA_947167825.1 uncultured Selenomonadales bacterium
TGATCCGCAAGTTCAACGAGGAAAACAACGAGGAAGCCGGAGAGCACTGGACGCCGCGCGACGTGGTGGAGCTGATGGCCGACCTTGTTTTCGTTCCCGTCGCGGACAAGATCAAGGACGCGACGTATTCCTGCTATGACGGAGCCTGCGGCACGGGCGGCATGCTGACGGTGGCGCAGGAGCGCCTTTTGAAGCTTGCGGAAGAACACGGAAAAACGGTTTCCCTGCATCTTTTCGGGCAGGAGGTCAACCCGGAGACTTACGCCATCGCGAAGGCCGATTTGCTCCTGAAGGGCGACGGCACGCAGGCGGAGCATATCAGCTTCGGTTCGACGCTTTCCCTCGACGCAAATTCTTCGCGGTCCTTCGACTTCATGCTGTCCAATCCGCCCTACGGCAAAAGCTGGAAAACCGACGCGGAGAAAATGGGCGGCAAGAAGGACATCCTCGACACGCGTTTCAATACCTATCTTCCCGGCGGCGAGACGATGGCGATGATCCCGAGGACCAGCGACGGGCAGCTTTTATTCCTGCTGAACAACGTGGCGAAAATGAAAAAGGACACGGAGCTTGGCAGCCGCATTGCCGAAGTGCATAACGGCTCTTCCATCTTCACCGGCGACGCGGGCAGCGGCGAGAGCAACGCCCGCCGCTATATGATCGAGAACGATATGGTGGAGGCCGTCATCGCCGTGCCGGAGAATATGTTTTACAACACGGGCATCGGCACGTTTATATGGATTCTGTCCAACCGCAAGGAGGAGCGCCGCAAGGGGAAAATCCAGCTTATCGATGCCACCGCCATGAAATCCGCGCTGCGCAAGAACATGGGCAAGAAAAACTGCGAATTCACGCCGGAGATTCGCAGCGAAATTCTGCGGATATTCCTCGATATGGAGGAAAGCGAGGTCAGCAAGGTTTTCGACAACGACGAGTTCGCCTATTGGTCGGTGACGGTGGAGCGCCCCCTGCGTCTCCGCGTATATCCCGAACGCGAGATTCCCGCCTCGGCCTTCAAAAAGGCGGCGGACTTGGAAGACGTGAAAAAGGCCATTGCGAACGTGCCGAAGGATACGCCGCTGGACGACTGGACGGCCTATGCGAAAGCGACGAAGCTCAAAGCCGCCGCGCTGAAAAAAATACGCCCGTTCATCACGGAACGGGACGAAACCGCAAAGCCTATCGACGGCGAGCCGGATACGGAGCTTCGCGACTATGAGAACATTCCCTTCAAGTACGAGGGCGGTATTGACGCGTTCATCAAAAACGAAGTGCTGCCCTACGCAACCGACGCCTGGGTGGACGAGGACAAGACAGAGATCGGCTACGAGATCAGCTTCACGAAGTATTTCTACAAGCCCGTGGAGCTTCGGGAAATGGACGAGATTCTTGGCGACCTCAAAGAACTGGAGAAAAAGGCCGACGGCATGATGGCGGAGATACTGGAGGGGATAGAATAATGTTGCAATATAAGCAATATAAAGCAATAAACATCCCTTGGCTAACTGAGATTCCGGCACATTGGAATATTCAACGGAATAAAACGGTCTTTTCGGAAATGAAAGAAGAGGTGGGGAAAAACGCCAAACAATATAGATTGCTGTCCTTGACATTAAATGGCATTATCCCCAGAGATATGGAAGCCGGCGGCAAGTTCCCTGAGTCCTTCGATAAATATAAGATTGTAAAACCGGGATACATGGCATTTTGCTTATTTGATGTAGATGAAACTCCGCGTACAGTTGGATTATCACAATATGATGGTATGTTGACAGGTGCATATACGATTATGCAAGTGCATGATATAAATCCACGTTATGCCTATTATTACTATCTTTCGTTGGATAATCAAAAAAAGTTGCGTCCACTATATACAGGCTTACGAAAAACAATCAATGTTAATACCTTTCAAAGTGCCAAGCTCCCCGTCCCGCCCCGTGAGGAGCAGGAGCAGATTGTGCACTTCCTTGACTGGAAGGTGTCAGCGATAAATCGGCTGATTGCGAATTATCAAGGAAGAATTAAAACTTTGGAGATGCTAACTCAGAGGATTATCAATGATTATCTAATATTTGGCTGTAATAAAAATCAAACTTGGCAAAAAATATCTGATGTAACCACTTCACGATGGATGCCGAAGATTCCATCGCACTGGGAATTATCACAAATTGGAAAGCATTTCATTATTAAAAAGCGGATTGCAGGACGGGAAGGCTTTCCGGTTCTTTCGATTACACAGCAGGGCTTGAAGGAAAAAAATATAGCATCCAATGAGGGGCAAATGGCTAATGATTATTCCGGTTATCAGTTCGTTTACCCTGGTGACTATGCCATGAATCACATGGATTTGTTGACCGGATATATTGGTATTTCCTCACAACTTGGTGTTACAAGTCCAGATTATAGAGTTTTTTCTCTTGAAGATACTATTCATTGTTATGCCGATTATTATTTACTTCTCTTTCAACTATGTTATAAACGTAGGATATTTTATGTGCATGGGCGTGGTGCGGCAGCGAAAGGTCGATGGCGATTACCCGCAGAGAACTTCAGACGCTTTACCATACCATTGCCACCAATCGAGGAACAAAAAGAAATTGTAAATAAAATAAAACCTATACAGCTTAAATTAGAAAAACTAATTCAAGGTATTGAGCAGAAAATTTCTGTTCTTTGCGAACTTCGCGCCCGCCTTATCTCCGACGTCGTTACCGGCAAGATTGACGTGCGTGGCGTCGAGGTGCCGGAGTTTGCGCCGGTGGAGGAAGAAGCGGGCGAGGAGGAAACTGTATTGGCAGAGGAGAAAGCCAATGAGCAAGCATGAGGCCGTCCCGTATCGGGATATATACGCGGAAATTCGGGACACGCTTTTGGAAGCGCGCGCCCACGTTTATAGTGCGGCTAATTCCGCAATGGTGCAGGCGTATTGGCAGATTGGCCGCATCATCGTTGAACATGAACAAGGCGGAAAAGAAAAAGCGGAGTACGGAACGGGGCTCATCTCTGCGTTGGCGAAACGGCTGACAGGGGAATTTGGCAAAGGTTTCACTGCGACCAATCTGAAGTATATGCGTCAATTTTACCTTGCGTTTCCAATTGGTCACACAGTGTGTGACCAATTGACATGGTCCCATTATCGTCTTCTTACACGCATAAAAAACGAGGCGGCGCGGACATTCTACGAAGAGGAATGTGCCAAATCCGGTTGGAGTGTCCGCCAGTTGGAACGGCAGATCAATTCCTTCTTCTATGAGCGGCTGCTGTCAAGCCGAGACAAGGAAGGCGTCAGCAAAGAGATTTTTGCCAAAGAGCCCTCCGCGAAGCCGGAGGACTTCATCAAAGACCCGTATGTGCTGGAGTTTATCGGCGTGAAGCAGGACGCCTCCGCTTATGAGAAAGACATTGAAACGGCGCTCATCAATGAGCTTCAAAAATTCCTTTTGGAGCTGGGCCGCGGCTTTTCCTTCGTGGCGCGGCAGAAGCATATCGACATGGACGGCGAGCATTTCTATATCGACTTGGTTTTCTACAATTACATTCTGAAATGCTTCGTGCTGATTGACCTGAAAACGACCAAGCTCACCCATCAGGACATCGGGCAAATGGATTCTTATGTGCGGATGTACGACGATCTCGAAAAAGGCGAGGACGACAATCCGACCATCGGCATGATTCTTTGCTCGGAGAAAAATGAAGCCATCGCCCGTTATTCTGTCCTGAATGACAGCAAGCAAATTTTCGCCTCCAAATATCAGCTTACATTGCCGACGAAGGAGGAACTGGAAGATTATCTTCAAAAGGAACGGAAGAGAATTGAGGAGCGTGGTATCTGATGGCCTTTACCAACACGAAAGAAAGCGGCCTCGAAACCCTGATCGTCAAATGGCTTGTCGAGCAAAACGGCTACGAGGAAGGCACGAACGCCGACTACAATCAGGAATACGCCATCGACGAGAAGCGGCTTTTCCGCTTTTTGCAGGATACGCAGCCCGACAAGGTGGAAAAGCTGGGCGCGGCGAAGTCTGACCAGAAAAGGCGGCAGTTCCTGAACCGCCTCGCGGGAGAGCTTGCGAAGCGCGGCATCGTGGACGTGCTCCGCAAGGGCGTCAAGGTGTATCCTGTGGATCTTATCATGTTTTATATGACGCCCACGGAAAACAACGCCAAGGCGAAGGCACTCTTTGACAAGAATATTTTCAGCGTGACGCGTCAGCTTCGCTATTCTTCGGAGGCCGGAAAGCTCGCCCTCGACCTCTGCGTGTTCATCAACGGCTTGCCCGTCGCCACCTTTGAACTGAAGAACCAACTGACGAAGCAGAACACCGACGACGCCGTGGAGCAGTACAAGAACGACCGCGACCCGCGGGAATCGCTTTTTGCTTTCAAGCGGTGCATGGTGCATTTCGCGCTGGACGACGCCCGGGTGAAATTCTGCACGCGCCTGATGGGGAAAGACAGCTGGTTCCTGCCCTTTGACAAGGGCTATAACGACGGCGCGGGCAATCCGCCGAATCCCGACGGGATTATGACCGATTATCTCTGGAAGGACATTTTCACGAAGCGGAAGCTCGCCCGCATTATCGAGAACTACGCGCAGGTGGTCGAGGAGATCGACCCGGAGACGAATAAGAAATCCGTTAAGCAGCTCTTCCCGCGCTACCATCAGCTTGACGTGGTGGAAACGCTGCTGGCGGACGTTTTGCAGCACGGCGTCGGAAAGCGTTATCTGATCCAGCACAGCGCGGGCAGCGGCAAGTCGAACTCGATCGCGTGGCTCGCCCATCAGCTGATCGGATTGGAAAAGGACGGAAAGCCCCTGCTGGATTCCGTCATCGTGGTGACGGACCGCCGTATTCTCGACAAACAGATTCGGGACACCATCAAGCAGTTCATGCAGGTGGGCAGCACGGTGGCATGGGCGGAGAGCTCCGGGGAACTGGCGGAGGCCATCGAAAGCGGGAAGCGCATCATTATCACGACCATCGAGAAATTCCCGTTTGCGCTGCCGAAGATCGGAAAGAAGCATTTGAACAACCGCTTTGCCATCATCATCGACGAGGCCCACTCCGGGCAGAGCGGTCGGAACTCGGCGCAGATGAATCTCACCTTGTCCGGCACGGCGTCCGACGACGAGATGGACAACGAGGACAAGATCAACGCCATGATGGAAGGGCGCAAGCTCTTAAAGAACGCCAGCTATTTCGCCTTCACCGCGACGCCGAAGAACAAGACATTGGAGCTTTTCGGCGTTCCCTATGAGGACGACGGAGAAATCAAGCATCGCCCGTTCCATGTCTATACGATGAAGCAGGCCATCCAAGAGGGCTTTATCCTCGACGTGCTGCAAAACTATACGACCATCGACAGCTTTTATCGGCTGATGAAAACGGTGGAAGACGACCCGATGTTCGACAAGAAGCGCGCCCAAAAGAAGCTCCGTAATTTTGTGGAGAGTAACAGCTACACCATCGCGAAGAAAGCGGCGATGATGGTCGACCATTTCCATGAGCAGGTCATCGCAAAGCGAAAAATCGACGGACAGGCGCGGGCCATGGTGGTGACGGCCAGCATCCCGCGCTGTGTCGAGTATTACTATGCCATCAGCAAGTGCCTTGCGGACAGGCACAGTCCCTACAAGGCGCTGATCGCCTTTTCCGGCGAGCACAAATATAAAGGTGCGGAGCCGCCGTTGACCTCGGCGGGGCTGAACGGATTTCCCGACGCGAAGATTCCGAAGAATTTCAAGAAAGACCCGTACCGCATCCTGATCGTGGCGGATATGTTCCAGACGGGCTTTGACGAGCCGCTGCTTCATACGATGTATGTGGACAAGATGCTCTATGACATCAAGGCCGTGCAAACGCTTTCAAGGCTCAACCGCAGCCATCCGAAAAAGCATGACACCTTCGTCCTCGATTTCGCGAACAAACCGGAGGTCATCGAGAAAGCGTTTTCACGCTATTACCGCACGACGATTCTCTCCGGCGAGACCGACCCGAACAAGCTCTATGACCTTGTGGCGACGATGGAAAATTATCAGGTCTATGCTTCCGAGGATGTGGAGAAATTGGTTGACCTGTATATTTCCGGCGCGGAGCGCGACAGGCTAGACCCGCGTCTCGACGCCTGCGCCGCCGTTTACAAGGAACTGGACACGGAGGGACAAATCAAATTCAAGAGTGCGGCCAAGGCGTTTGTGCGGACGTACGGCTTCCTTGGCGCGATTCTCCCTTATGGCAACGCCAATTGGGAACGGCTTTCCATTTTCCTGAATCTGTTGATTCCGAAGCTGCCCTCCCCGCGTGATGATGATCTTTCGCAAGGAATCTTGCAGACCATCGACCTTGAAAGCTATCGGAATGAGGCTCGTGAAGCGATGGCAATCAAGTTGACGGACGAGGACGCGGAGGTTGCGCCCGTGCCGACAGGCGGCAACGGATTCATCGTCGAGCCGGAAATGGATTTGCTGTCAAAGATTCTTTCCGCGTTCAACGATATGTTCGGCAATATCGCTTGGAAAGACGTGGACAACGTGCAGCGGCAGATTGTCGAGATTCCGTCAATGGTGTCGAAGAACGAGAAGTACCGGAACGCTATGAAGAACTCCGACGAGCAGAGCGCCCGCCTCGAATGCGCACAGGCATTGCAAGACGTGATTTTCGCCATTATGGCAGACAACATGGAGATTTTCAAACAGTATCAGGACAATCCGTCCTTCAAGAAGTGGCTGTTCGATCTGGTGTTCAGCTTGACTTACAATAAGGAGGGAAAGCCCTACGAAGGAACGGCCTTTGAGGGAAAGACGCGCTATGCCGAAGGAACGGAGCGAGCAGATTCACTGGCGGCAGAAGGGAAAAACAGGTATGGCGGAAAAAGTGTAAAATGAAGTTTACAAAAGATTCTTGTTGACGTAAAATAAAAAGGAGCCGATCCGCAATATCGGCTCCTTTAGGCACTATTATTAGTGTCTATTTCTGCTTAGGCTTTCCGGGAGTGGTTACCCAAAACCGGAAAGCCTTTTTTGGTGGCGTCGGATATATTCGTTCGCCATTTTTCCCGGTTATCCAGGCGCGGAAGATATAATATCCTTCCACGTTGTATTTTTTTTTCGCCATATTCTCACCTCCTCTCCTACGAGGATATCTATGAGAACAAGGCGATTGCCTTGGGATTGTTTTATCTGTTCATACAATATTTATCACTCACTTGCTTTCTTTTTGTTTCGTTTATTAAACTCTCTTGCTAAATTCATATCAAATATCATGGCGCTATCTTCATCAAAATATGTTCCGTCAATTCGATAGTTTTTTTCTTCTAAATCCCAATCCATCATGTTTGCCAATTTTAGTTGCAACCCCCTGTTGTTAATCCGGAGACCGTTTTCGTAAGTTTTCCCTTCTTGACAAAACACAATCGAATCGTCATCGGAAATATCATCGCAAACTTGTACTGCTAGTTTCTTTTGAGTAGGATTCAACAAAAAAACAATTCGTTTGGGAGTTCCTAATTGTTGAATTGCGTTTTTGTTAAAAGTTAGTCCATTGTTTGTAACAGATAAATAACTCCTCCCAGAAAATATTGCAATTTTTTCAAACCCCTCTAGCATATATTTCGTCCCCCTTTTGTAGTATTATATCACTTGTTTGTTTTTGCATCAACTTTTTTGGAGGAAAATTCAAAGTCAAATAAAGGACGAGATTTGCTTCCATTGAATGTCAATTTCTTATTCAAATTAGATTTCAACTATCTTGATATGGTAGAATAAATTTATTTCCACGGGGATGATCATCATGCGCATTGCAGTCATACAGGCAACCTCACAGATAAGCAAAAACGGATTGATTGTTGACGCAGTGAAAAAATATGCGTCGTCATCGGAGATTTTTAATTTCGGATGTACGAAGGATGATGCTCATTCATATTCTTATATCGAGATCGCAGTTTTAGCGGGGATATTATTGGCAAGCAAATCAGTTGATTTTGTCGTTACCGGGTGTTCCTCCGGTCAGGGAATGATGCTGGCCTGCAATAGTATGCCCGGCGTTTTGTGCGGCTATGCGCCGACCCCGCAGGACGCTTATCTTTTCGCGCAGATCAACAACGGAAATGCGGTATCGCTTCCGTTGGGGGAGGGCTACACCTGGAGCGGGCAGGAGAATTTTGAACAGACTATCGCCTGGCTTTTCTCTGAACCGTTTGGACACGGTTATCCCAAAAATGAGAGGGAAAGAAAGATCAGGGACGCAAATCTTTTGAAGCGTATCAGGGCGCAGTCGCAAGTCGGTTTCGTTGATTTGCTGCATAGGCTGGATCATGCGTTGATTCAAAAGATCATGACCAAGAAAGACGTTGTCGATTTTGTTTTTGCGGAATGCGCCGATCCCGAGTTGAGCCAATGGCTCCGCGAGCAAAAGAAAAAAACGCTTGGAACTCGCTTGTAAGACAAGGCTTTCGAGAACCAACTGGAAAAAACTTGATGACGAAAAGGGCCGGCACAAGAAGAACAATCTTCTCGTGCCGGCCCTTGCTGTATGGGGGGCGATACCGCCGCGGTCACTGCGCGACGATGCTTTCCTGCAATTCGCCGTTTCTGCTCCATTCTTTCTTGCAGGATTTTCAATTATCATGTCGAATCTTAACACTGTAAAGCAATCGTGCGGCATAAGAAATCCCGGCTTGACCAGGCGGAGCAGTCAATCAAGGAAACTTCGGACAGCGCCATACGGTATGGGGATTGCCGTGCCGACGAGCTTCGCGAAAAGGAGGTTCGGAATATGATTCTTGTGGAAAAGCTGAAAAAAGATATTGCCTCCATAGCGCAGGAATACGGACTGAAGCGCGTGGCACTGTTCGGCTCTCGTGCGGACGGCAATGCGCGTGAGGACAGCGACATCGACCTCTTGGTCGAGTTCGTGCGCCCGGTTTCATTGCTTATGCTTGCTCGAATCAAGATGCGCCTGGAGGCTCTTTGGAACTTGCCGGTAGATATCGTGCATGGCCCACTGCGACCGGACGATATGATTGTCGTGGGAAAGGAAATTGAGCTTTATGCAGCATAGAGACAAGATTATCGTTCAGAAGATTGCGGACGAGCTCCGGATAGGGTTGGACATGCTGGGAGAACGGCCACTGGAGGACTTCATGCAGGACGAAGTTTTGAAGCGGGCGTTGGCCATGACTGTAATCAATATCGGAGAACTGGTGAAGAATATCACCATGGAAACACGGGAAGCCAATCCGCAGATTCCTTGGAAAGAAATGGCAGGAATGCGCGATATTGCGGCGCACAGATACCAGACACTCCGCATGGAGGACGTCTATTGCACAGTGAAGGACGATTTTTCGACATTGGTGCCATTGATGAAAGAACTTTTGAGTCAGGCGAAGCAAGGGGCATGAAGAAGAAAATCATCGCAGTCGCTCTCCCGCTCGGTGCAAAACCGATTTTTTCTTTGCAGCAATGAACGCGTGGAATTCGCTTGCACGACAAGGCTTTCGAGAGCTAACCGGAAAAAACTTGATGACGAAATAGGCCGGCACAAGAAGAACAATCTTCTCGTGCCGGCCCTTTCTGTATGGGGGACTGATACCGCCGCGGTCACTGCGCGACGATGCTTTCCTGCAGTTCTTTGTTCCTGCTCCATTGGCTGATCTTCCGGAAGGCCGTTACGATCATGATGAAGAACACCACGATCGTGGCGACGGCCACGTATCCCAGCGGTTCGAGGTATTCCCCGTAGGGCAGCGCCAGGAGCTCTTCCTCGGTGAGGGTGTCGGCGGCGGTGCCGGCTGCGTCCAGGATGTGTTTTATCGCGACGATCCACATATCGTAAAACGTATGGCCGAGCAGCGGAACCGCCAGCGAAAGGATGTGGTATTTCGTGCTGCCCGTGGCTTTCGCTTTTCCGTAATAATATCCCATGATCGTGCCGAAGAAGGCATGCAGGGGGAGGACGGCGCGGATCAGCGTGTAAAAATTGCCGAATATGGAATACTCCACGTCCTCGATCAGCGCGAAGCCCATGGCGATCAGGGCGCCTACGAGGACGGCGTCCAGACGGCAGCGCGCTTCCGCGTTGTTCCGCATGGCCAGCCGAAACGCGCCGTATTTCAGGCCTTCTTCCAGTAGGGCGGCCATAGTCAGGGCGTCTATGAATCCGACAAGGATGGGGTTGGGCATGTCGGAGGGGGACGCGTCCGGGGCGAAAAGGCTGGCGATCATGATAATGAATGCGGTCGCGGCGCCGAAGAGCAGGATCTTGAGGATGGCCTTTCGGGAGAAAGGTTCGCCGGTTTTCTTCCCGATCAGCCATCGGATGATCGTAATAGATACGATGACTTCAATGACGGCTACAATGATCATTTTGCTATTCACCTCGTCGGATGGGATTGTTCCGCGGCGGTTTCCCGCGGAATACATCTTGCCGTTATTTTACCACAGAACCTTGCGTCCTGTCATACACCAAGGGCATACGGGCGAACCTTACGGTTTGGATCTCATTCCGTGTCCGTGGGTAAGGGAGTTTATGGTTTATGGGGTTTTTGATGCGAGAAATAATCCATTGCAATCGGCGGTGCAAACTGATATAATAGCGAAATGCTAGGGATTTGTATTTCCCTATTTTATCATGGAGTGTGAAGCAGTATGAAGAAAATGTCCATGAGCGCGAAGGTCTTTCTCGGCTTCGGCATCGGCGCGGTGCTGGGACTGGTCTTCCAGGAAAGAATCCTGTTCGTGCAGCCGGTCGGCGATCTTTTTTTGAAGCTGATCCAGATGATCGTGATTCCGCTGATTTTCTGTTCGATTATCAGCGGGATCGCCAGTATCGGGGACGTGGCGAAGCTGAAGCGTATCGGCACGAAGGTCATGGGATTTTATGTGGTGACGACGATCCTCTCGACGATCCTCGGCCTCGCGGTTTCGCATCTGATGCAGCCGGGGCGCGGCTTCGGCGTTGCGAGCATTGTCGAGTCCGGCGAGCCGATCAAGGCGGCGGAGCCGATGACCGTCGGCGCGGCGATTCTCGGCATGGTGCCGTCGAATCCGATTGCGGCTCTCGCGAAGGGCGACCTGATGCAGACTATCGTTTTTGCGGTGTTTGTCGGCGTGGCGCTGACGATCCTCGGGGAAAAGGCCGCGCGCGTCAAGAAAGTCATCGACGAGGCGACGCAGGTCATGTTCACGATCACCGACCTTGTGATGCGGGCGACGCCCTACGGCGTTTGCGCGCTGGCCGCGTGCAGCACCGGCGCTTACGGGCTTTCCGTGTTCGGCGTCATGGGGAAATTCATCCTGACGCATTATATGGCGGCGGCGTCTATCGTCATCTTCATTTATCTCTTTATCATCAAGGGCATTGCGAAGATCCCGCTGTCCGATTTCTTCCGCAAGATTTCCGAGGTCTGGTGGGTGGCGTTCAGCACCACGTCCAGCTCCGGCACGCTGCCGGTGACACTTCGGGTTACGGAGCAGGAGTTCCACGTCAGGCACGAGCTGGCGTCGTTCACGCTGCCGCTGGGCGCGACGGTGAACATGAACGGCATTGCCGCCTACTATGCGGTCACGGTGCTTTTCGTCTCGCAGATTTACGGCGTCGATCTGACGCTGTATCAGCAGGCGATGTTCGTCTTCATGACGACGCTGATTTCCATCGGCACGCCGGGCATCCCGAACAGCGGTATCGTGCTGACGGTCATGCTGCTCGGCACGATGGGCCTTCCCGCGACGATCATGGGCATGGTGGTCGGCATCTTCCGCCCCATCGACATGATCCACACCGCGCTGAACGTGACCGGCGACGTGGTCTCGACGCTGGCGGTGGCAAGGCTGGAGAATATGTACGAGGATGAGGGGATGCTGCCGGAAGGTGAATTGGCACATTCTTGAAATCAGCAAAAAAGCTGTCCGAAAGGGATTGTTTCCTTTGGGGCAGTTTTTTTGTGCGCGAAAAAAGGAAAATCACTGTCTATGCAGAAATAATTGATGTCAGTAAAGTCATAGATTTTCCAGAAGGAGTGGAAGTATGTTTGAAAGATGGCGTTCTTTTACGCTGGGAAAGGAGAATTTCAAGGAGACCGTCGGGGCGATCGGCGATACGCTGAAAGCGCTCGGTGTTTCGGAAAAGGAGGCGGAAACCGGCAAGGAGCTGGTGGAGCATATATACTCGCTTCAGCTGTCGGTGCGCCGCGAGGTATCTGTCAAGGTGGCGGTGCGCAAGCGCTTCGGCGACATTTCCCTGCGCATGGAGACCAGGGGAGACGAGTATAACCCGCTCTCGATCCTGACGGAGTGGAACGAGGACGATCCGGATTATCAGCGGACGATCGTGCTCAAATCGAAGAAGGAGCAACTTTCCTACGCCCACAAAAACGGAATCAACATTGTCACCATCAAGGTGCATGAGGCGGGAAATAAGCAGATCCGCTACACCCTGTTCGCGATGGTCATGGGCATATTGGCGGGCGCGATCCTGAAGGAAATGATCTCGCCGGATATCATCACGATGCTGAACAAGACTGTTATCGGCAGCATCCGCACGATGTTCCTCAATTCCCTGAACATGATGATCGCCCCGGTGGTGTTCTTTTCCATCATTTCGGGTCTGACCAGCATCTCGAACGCTTCCGACATCGGGCGCATCGGCGGAAAGCTGGTGGGCGTCTATATGTGTACGACGGTGATTGCCACGTTTTTCAGCATTGTGATTGGCCTCATTATGTTCCACGGCGGCGTGCCGCAAATGGGGACGGTCACTGAAGGCGGCGGCGGCGTCAGCGTGTCCCTGCTGGACATGATCGTGAACGTGGTGCCGGAGAATCTGGTCCAGCCGATTGTCAATCGGGACATGCTGCAAATCATTTTCGTTTCCATCCTGTTCGGCGTCACGCTGAATATGCTGGGGGAGAAAGCGCAGATGCTGAAGGACTTCACGGAAACCGCCAACACCTTCTGTCTGCGGGTCATCACGCTCTTGGCGCAGTTCATCCCATTGATTGCGTTCCTCTCGATGATGGCGCTGATGTTCACGGTGGGAGCGGATTCGCTTCTGCTGCTCGGCCGGGTGCTGGTGGGGCAGTTCATCGGCTCCTGTGCGATGGTCGGCGTCTATTCGGTGGTCATGGTCATTTTGGGGAAAATCTCCCCCGTGCCGTTCCTGAAAAAAATCGGCGAATTTGTGCCGGTGGCGATTTCCATGGGCAGCAGCAGCGCCGCGATGCCCTTCACCATGAATTTCTGCACCGAAAAGATGGGCGTCTCGCCTCGCCTGTCATCGTTTTCCATTCCGCTTGGCGCGACGGTCAACATGGACGGCGGCTGCTTCTATTTCTCGATTCAGGCGATCCTGCTGGCGAAGATGTACGGCGTGGAAATGACGCCGGCCTTTCTTTGGGCGCTTTTCATCACGGTAGTCGCACTGTCCATCGGCGCGCCGGGCGTACCGGGCGGCTCTTTTGTCTGCCTGACCTCGATCATCGTCTCTTTCGGCGTTCCCGTGGAGGCGGCGGCCATCGTGCTGGGCATCGACCCGCTGACTTCGATGTTCCGCACGACCATCAACACGATGGGGGATATCGCGGTGACGACGGCGCTGTCGAAGAACGAAGATATGATGGACGAAGCGGTGTATATGAAAACCGATGGTTAAGGAACCACTGAATAAGCCCCTCCGCGAAACAGTCCACTGGACTATTTCGCTACCGGATCTTTTTCCGACTGCCGTCGTCAAATCCCTCTCGACGTAGCGATGCTACGCCTTCGAGGCCTTTTCCTAGACAGTCGAAAAAATCTCTCGCCAGATGCACGAATTGACTTAATCAGTGATTCCTTAAACAAATTCCTGTTGATAAGGGATAAAATCTTCCTTTATTAGTTACATCAAAAAAGCTGTCCGGAACAAACGAGGGCTTCGGAAACATCGTATGTGTTTCCGGAGCTTTTTTTTGGGGAGTTTAAGTTTCTTGAATTTTAATGGCGGAGTAATACATACCGATCCCTCACAGGAGGGGAATTGATGATGCACATATAACAAAAGCAATATTTCTTCGAATTTTTTGATTTTTTTGCAGGAAAAATGATTCATGTGTAGAATGGTAACAAAGGTCTAATTGTCTTGGTTTTTGGGACGATATGGTGAATCCTTCGGAGGCGGGCTATGGGGAACCTGATTAAAGGATTGAAACGGACGATAAGGATTGTTTTTTTGATGGCTGCTGTCATGGGCATGGCGGCTTCGGCTAAAGCGGCGGCGCAGGACGCTGATTCCAAGGCCGTGCGCGTCGGATGGTATGAATCGACCTTCTGCTACCGGGATCAGTTCGGGCGGCGGCGCGGCATCGACTATGAATATCAGCACAAGATTTCCGCGTACACGGGCTGGACTTTCGAGTATGTGGAGGACAGCTGGGCGAACCTCCTGCAAAAGCTGATGAGGGGCGAAATCGACCTGCTGAGCGACGTTTCCTATACGGATGAACGCTCCGCTTCCATGCTTTTCCCGGAGCTGCCCATGGGGGCCGAGACTTATTATCTCTACATTGATTCCAGGAACAAGGAAATCTCTTTGGAACAATTGACGTCCTTCAACGGGAAAAGGATCGGCGTCAACCGGGGAAGCGTGCAGGAAGGGTTCCTGAGAGGCTGGGCGCGAAGAAATAATCTTTCCATTGAAGTCGTCCCGTTGTCGGCGGAAGAGGCGGGGTCGATGGAGATGCTGGCGGCGGGCGGGATCGACGGCTATGTCACGACAAACACGTTCGGCGCCAAGGGGAAAGTCGTTCCGATCTGCCGGATCGGCCCTTCGGAGTTTTATTATGCCGTCAACAAGAATCGGCCGGATTTGCTGAAGGATTTGAACATGGCGCTGGCCGCCATCCATGACGACGACCCGTTTTTCAGCCAGAGATTGTATGAGGAAAATCTTTCCCTGACCAAGGCGAACGGTTTTCTGACGTCGGTGCAGGAGGAGTGGATCGAAAAGCACGGGGCGATCCGGATCGGCTACCGGGACAATTATCTGCCGTTCTGCGCGAAAGATCCGAAAACAGGCGAATTGACAGGCGCGCTGAAGGATTATATTGCCCGCGCCGCCAACAATCTGAAGTCCGCGGAAATTCGCTTTGAAACGGTGGCCTATCCGACGACGGAGGCGGCGCTGGAAGCGATGAAAAACGGCGAGATTGACTGCGTATTCCCGGTCAATCTCGATTCCTACGCGTCCGATGCGCTGGGCATACTGCTGACGAATCCGGCGATGAAGACGGAAATGCAGGTGATTTTGCGCGCTTCGGACCATCATCGGCACATCTTTCGGAACGGCGATATCACCTTTGCCATCAATCAGGGGAACAAAAATATCGAGACCTTCATCAAGGATTACTATCCCGACAGCAAGCTGCTCCGTTTTAGCGATCCTGACGAGCGGTTCCGGGCGCTGGCCTCCGGCGAGGCGGACTGCGTTTTCGTCAGCAATTACCGGATCCATGAGATCGAGCCCGTCATAGCGCAGCACAAATTCTTTCTCGTGCCGACGGGGGAATCCATGCCGCTGTCCTTCGCGGTGAACAAGGCGGACCGCGAGCTCTTTTTCATACTGAACAAAACAGTCGCGTTGACAAAGAGCGGGGATATAGATGCCGCGCTGGCCTCCTATGCCTATGCCGGCCAAAAAATGACTTCCGCGCAATTCCTGAAGGAGCACTGGCTCGGCGTCATAGCCGGCCTCTCGGCTGTGTTTTTGGTCATCATCGTCCTGCTGCTGCAAAAGCTGAAAGCGGAACGGAAGGCGAACGAGCAGCAGCGGCTGCTGGAGGAGGCGGCCAAGGTCGCCGAATTGAAGCAGTCCCTGACGTCCCTGCTGGACAATATTCCGGGGCTGAATTTTTCCAAGGACGCGAAGACAGGCGTTTATCTGGCCTGCAACCAAGCCTTCGCGGACTACGCGCAAAAGCCGACCCCGGGGGACGTGATCGGCCTGACCGACGAGGACATATTCGATGCGGAGACGGCGGCGCATTTCATGCGGGACGACCGCATAGCGCTGTCGATGGTGGAGCCGCATATCTTTTTTGAGGACGTGCTGGACGCCGCCGGAAACGCGAAGCAGTTCCAGACGACAAAGCTGAAATATATCGACGCTTCCGGCAGGCTCTGCCTGCTCGGAATATGTCAGGATATGACGGACAATGTGCGGATCCGGCGGGAAAACGCCGCCACGAAGGAAGCCTACGAAAGAGTGAGGAGCACAAGCGTCATTTTCACCCATATCGCCAAGACCCTTGCACGAGGCTACACCGATTTTTACTATGTCAATCTCGACACCGGGGTGTTCATCGAATACCGCACCGACGGGGAAACCGGCGAACTGACGGAAACGCGGCGGGGCGAGGATTTCTTTGAGGCTTGCAAGGCGGACATCGGCCGGGTGATCCATCCCGACGACAG
>CAMVJN010000026.1 GCA_947167825.1 uncultured Selenomonadales bacterium
GCGCCGGGGATGCGGCTTCCTTCCTTCAATATCCGCAAGACCTCCGACGTGTCCATGACGCTGGCGAAAAGCTCTTTGTCGTGCCGTGCCGCGAAGGTCCCGTTTTCCGAGATGAAAATGAATTCGTCGGCGTATTTCTCCATTTGCAGTGTCAGCGCCGTATATTGCCGTCCGCTGGCCGGAGCGAAGATCGCGCCGCGCCGGATGACCTCGCCGACGACTTCGTCGAAATCCGGAGGCAGGCTGCTGTTCTCGTCCAGCAATGTGCCGTCCATGTCGCAAAAAATCAGTTTGATCTTGTCGCTCATTCTTTCCCTCCATGATATAGGCACAGCGGTTCCTCCGCCATATAGTCGCCGTTCGCGTAATACGCCGCCCGGGCGCGGCAGCCGCCGCAGGCGTTTTTGTATTTGCAGGCGCCGCAGCCGCCCTTGTAGTCGAGCGTCCGAAGCTCTCGAAAGATCTCCGCGTTTTTCCAAATCTCGTCAAAGGGCGTCTTTCGCACGTCTCCCGCTTCGATATTGAGATAGGCGCAGGGCTGCACCTTGCCCCGGGGACTGATGATGCAATAGGCGAGCCCCGCGAGGCAGCCGCGCCGAAAGCGCGTCTCCATGTGCATTTCTTTCGCAATCCTCATGAATTGCGGCGCGCAGGTCGGTTTCAATTCGATATCCACCGTTTTTTGCTTTTCCATGATGCGCGTCAGCACAGATTCATAAGCTTCGGCGTCCAGCGATTTCTTTTCGATGCTGACCGCCCGGCCCGTGGGCACGAGAAAAAAGAAATGGTGTGCGACGGCGCCTTTTTCCACGGCGAAATCGGTCATTGCCTCCAGCTCCGACGCGTTCCAGTCCATGACCGTCGTGTGGATCTGGAAGGGGAGCCCGGCTTTCCGGCAGTTTTCCATGCCGCGCACCGCTCCCTTCCACGCGCCGGGAAAGGAGCGAAATTCATCGTGCTTTTTCGCGTCGAGGGAGTCAAGGGAAATGCCCATGCCCATCGCGCCCGCTTCCTTCAGTTCCCGTGCTTTTTCTTCGGTGATCAACGTGCCGTTGGTGCCGAACACGGGGCGGAGCCCAAGGCCCGATGCATGACGGACCAATTCGATGATATCCGGGCGCAAAAGCGGCTCGCCGCCGGAAAAAATCATGATCCTGAAGCCTGCCCGGGCAATCTCGCCGAGCATTTTTTTCGCCTCGGCGGTGGAAAGCTCGTCCTCCGCCTTGCAGCCTGCGTCCCGATAGCAGTGGGCGCAGTACATGTTGCAGGCGTTCGTCGTGTTCCAGGAAACAATCATAGCCCGATCTCCTCATCCGTCAGGTAGCAGGCCGGATCGGATTCCCAATAGTCGCCGGTCCGCGCTTCGGCCCGCGTGCGGAAATTTCCGTTGCATTGGTCGAGGAAGCGGCATTTCGCGCAGCGCCCTTTCAAAAGCGGCTTTCTCTCCTTCAATCCGGCAAGAATCGGGCTCGATTCGTCCTGCCAAATCTCGCCGAAAGGACGCTCGCGCACGTTGCCGAAGGTGTGATGACGTGTGAACTGGTCGGGATGCACGTTGCCCTCCGGATCCACCTCGCCGAAGGCGATGCCGGAGCGGTTGCCGCCATTCATCGAAATCAGGTCCCAGATTCGCGACGCCAACGCTTCGTCGCCGTCCCGTTTCGCGGTCAGATAGAGATAAACGCCGTCGCAGTGGTTGTCCACGGTCAGGATTTCCTTTTCAAGGCCTCGCGCTTCATAATCCCGCGTGCGGCGGATAATCGTGTCCATCGCGCGGCGCGACTCCGCCGGCGTGACGTCCTCGTCGGACATTGCCTCGCCTCGCCCCGCATAGACGAGATGGTAAAAACAGGCGCGGTCGATATGCTCCTGCTCGATGAAATCAAAAATCTCGTCGAGATGGTCGACGTTCGCTTTGTTGATCGTGAAGCGCAGGCCGACGCGCTGACCGACGGAGACACAGTTGCGGATGCCGCGCATCGCGGCTGCGTATGCGCCGTCTTTACCGCGAAACGCGTCGTTGATATGCTGCGGTCCGTCCAACGAAACGCCGACATAGGCGACGCCCGCCGCTTTGATTTTTTTCGCCGCTTCTTCGTCAATCAATGTGCCGTTCGTCGAAAGCGTGGGGCGAACGCCGTGCGCCGAGGCGTATTCCGCCAGCTCGAAAAAATCTTTCCGCACTAATGGTTCACCGCCGGAAAGCAGCAGCGCGGGAACACGGAAGGCCGCCAGATCGTCGATGAAGTGTTTCGCTTCCGCCGTCGTCAATTCCCCCGAGTGTCTTTTCGCGTCCGCATCCATATAGCAGTGACGGCAGTGCAGGTTGCAGGTGCGCGTCATGTTCCACGCTACGACAGGCCCGTGACCCTCGCTCGTCCCGTGTCTCATTTTTGCCGCGTCCTTCCGGTAGCGCAGCTCGTCCCCTTGGTATTCCCTGGCCAAAAGCAGCTTCGTAACGCTGATCATTGGATTTCTCCTTTGGGCTTGCAAAAGTTTTGTCCGCTTAAAAAATGACGATGGTTCATATTTCCATTCCCATCATAATAACAAAAAAAGAAGCGGTTATAAAGCCCTTTCGACGAATTTCATCGACGGGCTTATAACCGCCTTTTCGGTTCCGGCTTATTTTTTCGGCTCCAGTCCAAGGAGCAGCAGCTCGATTTTCATCTTGACGTTGTGCGTGAACGGGATGGCCAGCGAGCTGAAGGCCGCCGCCTGGAAAATCGAATGGAACAGCTCCGTGACGATTTCCGGCGGGACGTCTTTGCGGAAATCCTTGCGCATTTGCCCGTATTTTACGATTTCAGTAAATACGGTGCGGAACGCCGGCGCCATCTTCGGAATCAGGTCGCGCTTCGGGCGCGGCATCGAGGAGCGGTCCGCCACACTCAAAAAAAGAGGCAGGACGAACCGATTTGCGTCCAGTTTTTCCGCCGTCAGCATCAGGGTTTCTTCCAGCACCTCGGACGCGGGAATTTTTTCGGCCATGCGCTGCTCGGCCAGACTGCGGGTGTCCTTGACAATCTGTTCCAGCAAACAGAGAAGCAAGGCTTCCTTGGATTCAAAATAATTGTAAAACGTACCGACGCCAAGTTCAGCTTCATTCATGATGTCGGCAATGGACGTCTCCTTTACGCCCTTTTCCATGAATTGTTTTACGGCGGCCGTAAGGATAGTTTGTTTCGACTGCAGCTTTTTCCTCTCCCGGCGGCCCATGACGACTCCTGCCATAATAAATCCCTCCAGATAAAAACATTGCTCATACGGGTTTTTTCGTGTCCGGCGTCAGGAAACCGCCGTCCGAAAATATACCCCTGGGGGTATTATAGCCGATTCCGTTTCAAATTGAAAGAGTTTATGAAGAAAAAATATCTTGTATTCGCGGATGAAGGGAAATATAAAAAATTCCCGGCATGGTGCCGGGAATTTTTTATTGTATGGATTGCTGCATCGATTGCGGTGCGGGAAGTCCAAGTTTCGTCTTGATTTGGGCGACAGCGGTTAGAAACTGCGTATCCTCCGTCGCGTTTTCGGGCAGGTTCACCTCGACGTCGGGGCGGATGCCGGTTCCCTGTATGCTTTCGCCGCTGGGGGTGTAGTAGCGGGCGATGGTCAGCTTCACCGCGTCATCCTGTCCGGGAATCGGCATGATGACTTGCACCGAACCTTTGCCGTAGGAAGTCTTGCCGACGAGGGTCGCCGCGTTCGTGTCGTGAAGCGCGGCCGCGAGGATTTCCGACGCGCTGGCGCTGTTTTCGTCAATCAGCACCGTCATAGGCAACAAATCCCCCGCATGTTCCGAGTAATATTCCTCTTTCGATCCGTCTCTCTCGACGACGGAGACGATCAATCCCGCGGGCACGATTTCTTTCGCGATTTCCACGCAGGACGTCAGAAGTCCGCCGGGATTCGCGCGCAGGTCGAGAATCATCCCCTGCATTCCCTGTTCTTTCAATGACTTCAATGCGTCCTTGAATTCCTTGCCCGTATTTTCGCTGAACTGCACGATGCGGATATAGCCGATGTTCGGCTCGTTTTCAAGCATTCGGCCCGCCACGGTCTTTACGTGGATATGATCACGGGTGATGGAGTAGTCCTTGTCGGCCTCGCCGTTTCGCCCGATGGTCAGCACGACTTCGGTGCCCGCTTCGCCGCGGATGGAGGCGGCGACGAGCTCCGGCTCCATTCCTTTCGTTGCTTCGCCGTCTACGCGCAGGATGCGGTCCCCCGCCTTGAGCCCAGCCGACGCACCCGGTGTGCCTTCCATGACGGAAATCACGCGCACATCGGCTTCGTCAAATCCCATCACGACGCCGATTCCGCCGAAGGTTCCTTCTGAATGTTCTTTGAGCTTTTTGTATGTCGGCGGGTCGAGATAAGCGGAATGCGGGTCGCCCAGCGAGCGCACCATGCCGGAAATCGCGCCGTCGATCAGCTTTGCCGGATCCACTTCGTCCACATACTGCGTCTCGATGAAACGCATGGTGGCGAAAAATCGCCCGAGCTGCGCCGTTTTCGCATCATCTAGGTCCAGCGTGTATACGATTCCCGCCGCCAGCAGGACCGTTGCCGCCGCCACGGACAGAGCCGCGAAAAAAAGCCATTTTATGATTTTTCCTATCAAAGCTTAAGCCTCCGAAATTTTACAGGTAGCCCATCGGATCTACAGGCTCGCCGCCCTCACGCACCTCAAAGTGGCAATGCGGCCCGGTGGAGTTGCCCGTCGATCCGCAGTACGCGATGACCTGTCCCTGCGACACGGTCTGGCCTTCAGCCACTGCCAGCGCTTCGTTGTGCCCGTAAAGCGTTGAGATTCCGCCGCCGTGGTCGATGATGACCGCGTAGCCGTAACCGGAAATCCAGCCGGAGTACGTTACGATGCCGGCCGCTGCCGCGAGAATCGGATCGCCGTAGTCGCCTCCGATATCCATGCCGCTGTGGTAGCGTGCGTCACCGTAAATCGGGTGCGTGCGCCAGCCGTATTCCGATGTGATTTCGCCAATCAGGGGCCAGATCATGGCGCCGGAGCCGCCGCCCGGGAATTGGTAACGATAGCGGCTCGCCTGGATCAACCGTTCGACCTCCTGGGACGCCGCAATCAGTTCATCATAGGCGCGCTGCGAAACCTCACGGTCGTATTCCATCATTTCGAGGAGCTTGTCTTTGTCGTGCTTCTTGATGAGCAGCTCCATATGCTTCTCTTCCGCGTCCTTCGTCAGCCGCTCCTCCTCGGCCCGCTGTTTCTCCAGCGCAGCGCGGGTTTCCTCGACGACGCGCTTTGACTCCTGCACCGTCTGCACCAGCTTATAGTCGCTGGCGATGACGCGCTTGAAAAGATCCATGCGGGTCAGGAAATCCGAAAAATCCTTTGCGCCGAACAGTACGTCGATATAGCTGACTTGTCCGTGCATATAGACGTTCCGGACGCGTGTGCGGAGCAGAGCGACCTTGTCGGCCAGTTCGCGCTCGGTCTCCTCCAAAAGCTCCTGGTTTTCCTCGATGCGCAGTTCCGTCGCCTCGAGCTCGCTGGCGATGGCCTTGTATTCCGTCTCGGCTTCCTTGACGTCCGCCGAAAGCTCGCGAAGCTGCTCTGAGACCGTGCCGATACGTTCGCTCAGCCGGTCTGTCTCTGCCTGCTGCTTTTCGGCCTGTTTTTGCAGGTCCTCAAGCTGGGATTCCAGCTCCTCCGTTTCATCCGCCAGCGCGAAAGACGCGGGGGAGAGGCAGACCAGCAGGGCGAGGGATGCAGCGGCGGCCCGCGTTTTCCAATTCTTCATCGCTTGGCCTCCCCGTCCTCATGCATTCAGGAATCGTTTCAGCGAAATCGTGCTGCCCAGCGCCCCGATCAGCATGCCGCAGACGAGAATCGCTGCGGTCACATAATGCAGGAACGGGTTCTCCGGGATCAGCGGGAAAAACGCCAATGTGTCGTAAATCTTCGCCGCGATAATGCGGTAAACGCCTCGAAGCGCCAGCGCCGCCACGATGCCGCCGAAGCAGCCGAGAACGACGCCTTCCAAAAGGAACGGCCAACGGATGAACCAATCCGTCGCGCCGACGTATTTCATGATCGCGACTTCTTTGCGCCGCGCAAAGACCGTCAGCCGGATCGTATTGGAAATGATGAAGAGCGTCGCCAGCGCCAGCACGAACATCAGCGCGAGGCCGAACAGCCGGACCAGCCGCGTGATGTCGAAAAGATGCTCGACCACGTCCTGCCCGTACTTTGCCGTTTCCACGCCGGGCATTTCCTGGATGGCCTCGGCCGCCGTCCGCACCATCTCGGGCTGGCGCACCTTCACCTCAAAGGAATTCGGCAGCGGGTTCTTGTCGCCGAGGGCGTCCAACAGGAACTGCTGGTCGCCCAGACGTTCGCGGAAACGCTCCATGGCCGTCTCGCGGTCGATGAACTTCACCGACTCGATGCCCTGCATGGAAGCGATGCGCTCCTCCAGCGTGCGGAGGCCGCTTTCGTTCACCTCGTCCTTAGCGTAGACGCTGATTTCAACCTGTGATTCCAGTGAATTCGTCATGCGGTTCATGTTCAGCACGAGAATCAGGAACATCCCCAGCACGAACAGCGAAACCGCCACCGTGCCGATGGACGCGAAAGACATCCAGCTGTTGCGCTTCAGCGAGACCACCGTCTCGCGGATGATGTATTCGCTGGTACTAATTTTCATATCCGTATACCCCCTGCGCCTCGTCGCGGACGATATGGCCGTCCTCGATGGCGATGACGCGGCGTTTCATGGCGTCCACGATACCCTTGTCGTGGGTCGCCATCACGATGGTCGTGCCGTCCGCGTTGATTCGTTTGAAAATGTCCATGATGTCCCACGAGGTATCCGGGTCAAGATTGCCCGTCGGCTCGTCCGCGATGACCAGTGCCGGATGATTGACGATGGCCCGGGCGATTGCCACGCGCTGCTGCTCGCCGCCGGAAAGCTGGGACGGGAAGCATTTGTATTTGTCCCGCAGTCCCACGATGTCCAGTACCGCGTTGACGCTGTGCTGGATTTTGCGGCGGGGCGCCTCGATGACCTGCATCGCGAAGGCCACATTTTCCGCTACCGTTTTGTCCGGCAGAAGACGATAATCCTGGAAAATGACGCCCAGCCCGCGCCGCAGATACGGCACGTCGCTGTGTTCCATATGTACCACGTCCTGCCCGTTCACGATCAGGGAGCCGTCCGTCGGCAGCACCTCGCGGAACAGCATCCGGATGAACGTCGACTTCCCCGCGCCGCTGGCGCCGACGATGAAAACGAACTCGCCCTTGTCGATATGCACATTGATATGGTCCAGTGCCATGGCCCCGTTCTCGTAGACCTTGGAAACATCCTTCATGTCGATCATTGCAAATCCTCCGGCCTTTTCTGTCTGTCGCAAAATACTCTATTCTTTATCATACCATATTTTTACTGAAAATAAAAAGCATTTAAGAAACTAATTTCCTATAAAATATTTGCTATGGAAAAAATCGGGTGTTTGCGGTAAAATATTGAAAAGAGGTTCTATAGATTCATAAAATGGGAGGCTGCATCATGACAATCCAAGAATACACCGAATCCTGCCTGAAATTCGCCGAGGCGTCGAAAGGCTGGGAAAAGCTGGACGAGAACTCCTTCTACACGACTTTCGACAAATCGTGGGAGATGTCCGGCGACAACCAGAACGGAGGCGTCGGCATCGAGTGGGCGTTCCATTTGACCGAGGACGAGATCCGCGCGCAGGCGGCGGAAAAATTCCTCGCCTATATCGCGCAGGAGCTGGATATGGCCCTCGCATTGGGCGGCGAGGAGCTGGCCTACACCGCGCAGACGCTCTCGGGGCTTTTGAAGCCGGGCGTTTTCAGCAATTCGGAAATCAAATAAAGCATCGAAAACGAAACGGCGCGGAAATTTTTCTTCTGCGCCGCCTTTTTATTTTGTTTTCAGGTTATGTTCCATTGTTACAGGCTTCGCCTGCATAAGAGACTGTAAAAAGCTGACGCTTTCAACAGTCTCTAGGGCGTGAAACATTTTGGAATGTTTTTGCGTTTTTTATTTTTCGTTTTGTTCTGCGTCAAAAAGTTCCGCCAGCAATCGCACGGCGGCGCTTGCGCCGATACGGTCGCAGCCCTGGGCGAGATATGCTTCCATGTCTTCCACGGTGCGGATGCCGCCTGCCACTTTTATGCGGACGTTTGGGCCGATATGTGCGCGAAAAAGATCGACGTCCTCATGGGCTGCGCCGGATTTTCCGAAGCCTGTCGAGGTCTTGATGAAGTCGGCGCCTCCCTCAGTGACGGAGCGGCACGCGGCGATCTTTTCTTCCGTTGTCAGATCGCAGGCCTCGACAATGATTTTTAAGATATGCGTTCCGGCGATTTCCCTCAGTGCGGCGATTTCCCGCGTGACGGCCTCGAAATCGCCGTTTTTCATGTCGGTACGGTTGATGACCGCGTCGATCTCATCGGCTCCGTTTTTTAGTGCGTCCCTCGCGGCGTAGCATTTTGCCGCCGTCGTGTCGTAGCCGAGGGGAAAACCGATGACGGTGCAGATGGTCAGCTCCGCGCCGAAATTCCCGCGAAGCCGCGCGATATAGGCGGGAGGCACGCAGACTGAAGCGGTACGGTAGCGGAGCGCCTCTTCAGCGAGGCGGCGCATTTCGCCCCAGGCCGCCGTCGGCGCCAGCAGGGTATGGTCCACATGGGAAAGGATTTCAGAAGCTTTCATATATGATTACCTTCATTTCTATTATTTTTCATAAAAATATGATAATAAACCTCTTCGGGAAGTGCAAGCAGGAATTTTGTTTTTTGTGGCGAATAGTAACAAATATAGATTGTGCAAAAGTGTTTCAACAAGAAATTGCAAAATCGGAAAAGGAACTGTGGAGCAGGGCGGCTCATCAGCGGATATGGAGTGAGTGCGGTGAAGATTGACCGAAAGGCCCACGCGAATCGCGAGGCGGAAATCCTGATCCAGGCGGCGAACGAACGGCGCGAACTGAACAAGATGAAGCTTCCGGGCGAGCCCGTCATCAAGAACAAAGCGAAGCGGCTGGACAACGACGGTCTACAGAATTCCATCGGCGACCTGCTCGGCCGGTACGGGCAAAAGATCGAGGAACAGCAGGCAGCCGCTGCGGCGGCTGCGGAGAAGAATGACGGCGAGGCATGGAAACGTGACCTGCCCGAACAGCCTACGAAAAAATCGCACGATTACCGTGCCTAGGGGGTGTCGACTGACACGCCCTGATTCTGTTTTTTTCCAAAAAGTCTAGACAGGAGGAAGCGGCATGGAAGTCAGGATAACGGAAGACTATGAGGAAATGAGCGACGCGGCGGCGGAGCTGGTGCTGCGGCAAATCCATGAGAAGCCGGACAGTGTGCTCGGGCTTACGGCGGGGTCGTCGCCGATGGGACTGTACCGGCGGATGCAGGAGGCCTACCGGGAAGGCCGCGCCGATTTTTCCAAAGTCCGCATTTTCACATTGAGCGAATATATCGGCCTGGATGAGAAAGACGAGCAAAGCTTCGCGTATTACACGCGAAAAAACTTTTGCGAGGGATTGAATCTCGCCGAAGAGAATATCTGCATGCCGAACGGCATGGCGGACGACATCGCGCAGGAGTGCGAGCGCTACGGGAAAGCTATTGAGGCGGCGGGAGGCATCGATATGATGATTCTCGGCATCGGACCGAACGCGCATATCGGCTTCAATGAGCCGGGTTCCTCTTTTGTGCCCGAAACCCATGTCGTCGAGCTTTCCAAGGCGACGCGGGCGGCGAATGCGCGGTTTTTCGATAATCCGCGGGATGTTCCCTATTGGGCGGTCAGCATGGGGATGCGCGACATCATGTTCTCGCGCCGTGTGCTGCTTTTAGCCAGCGGGGCTGGCAAAACGGAAGCGCTTGTCCTCGCACTGGGAGGAGACATCACGCCGAAGGCGCCGGCTTCGGTGCTCCAGCTTCATCGCGGCGCGGTCTTCATCATCGACGAGGCAGCGGCGCGGCGGCTGCCGGAAGATTTGTGAGAAAGCCGGATGAAAGCGGTTCTTGGCGGCAGGCTGATCGTGCCCGGCACGGACGGGGGTTTTTGCGAAATTTCGGGGCATGCGCTGCTCTATGAGAAAAAGATTGCGCGGATTGTGCCGGAAGCGGAGCTTTCCGCGGACGAACGTGCGGGTTTTGAGGCGCTGATTGACGCGGGCGGCGACTATGTGGCGCCGGGGTTTGTCAATGTGCATATCCACGGCGCGATGGGGTACGACGCGATGGACGACGACGGGGATGCCGTTCCCGCGATGGCGAAACATCAGGCATCCACAGGCGTGACGTCGTTTTTGCCGACGACGATGACCTGCGATTATTCCGCTGTCCGGCGTGCGCTTGAACGTATCCGGGCGGCAATTTCCTACAGAGGCGGCGCGCGCGTACTCGGCGCGCATATGGAAGGCCCGTTTATCAGCCCGTCGGCGTGCGGCGCGCAAGACGCCGCGCATATCCTTTCGGCGGATTTTTCGCTGGTCGGGCCGTTTTGTGACGTGGTGAAACTGATTACCGTCGCGCCGGAAACATTGCCCGAAGGCACGGACTTTATCGGCGACTGTCAATCCCGAGGCGTCATTGTCTCCGCCGGCCACAGTGCGGCGGACTATGATACGGCGCGATATTCTTTGTCGGAGGGCGGCATACGTCATGTCACGCACCTTTTCAACGGGATGCCTGCGTTCCACCACCGAGCCCCCGGACTTGTCGGCGCGGCGCTGGAAAGCGACGCGGACTGCGAATTGATTGCCGACAATATCCATTCCCATCCGGCGGCCCATCGGCTCCTGTGGCAGATGAAGCAGGGGAAACATATCGTGCTGATTACCGACTCCATCCGTGCCACAGGGTTCGGCGACGGCGAATCGGAGCTGGGCGGGCAAAAGGTTTTCGTGAAAAACGGCGAAGCGCGGCTGGGGAACGGCGCCCTGGCGGGCAGCGTGCTGACCATGGACAGGGCTGTCGCGAACTTCGCAAAAAATACGGCCTGCGGAATTCCCGCCGCCGTGGCCTGCGCGACGAGAAACGCAGCCGAAAGCATCGGGATGGGAAATGAAATCGGCAGCCTGGAGCCGGGCAAGCGCGCCGACATTGTGATTTTCGACGAAGAGATTCGGATCAAAAAAACGATTGTTGACGGGGACGTCGTTTTCGGATGAAAATATAAAAGGCTTCGAGGTATTGGACCTCGAAGCCTTGTCTTTTCCTATGGAGCGGGCAAGCGGAATCGAACCGCCCTCTAAAGCTTGGGAAGCTTTCATTCTACCGATGAACTATGCCCGCATTGACCTTATCAGTTTACCACAAAACATGGGGCGGAGCAAGAAGTTTTTGCTTACGCCGATTGTTTTTCCTCGATGGGCTCAATTTCCGGCCGTGCGCCTTCGTCGATACATTCCTTCGTAATCAGCACGCGGCGCGGCTCGTCGGTTCTCGGGATGTCGAACATCACGTCGAGCATGACGTCCTCGATGATCCCCTTGAGGCTTCTCGCGCCGGTCTTGCGCTCGATGGCTTTCTTTGCCACTGCCCGCAGCGCGTCTTCCTCAAAGGAAAGTTCCACGCCGTCCATTTCCATCAGCTTTTCGTATTGACGCACCGGCGCGTTGACCGGTTCGGTCAGAATGCGGAGAAGGGCGTCCTCATCGAGCGTTTCCAGCGTGCAGATGATTGGCAGACGGCCGATGATTTCGGGAATGATGCCGTATTTCATCAAATCGTCCGGCGTCACCTGATGGATCAGCTCGTCAAATTTCGGCTTGTCGTTCTCGCCTTCGACCTTTGCGCCGAAGCCGATATTGGCGTCGGATTTCTGCAGACGCTTCGCGATAATTTGGTCGATACCGACGAAAGCGCCGCCGACGATGAACAGGATGTTTTTCGTGTCGACCTTGATGGTCGGCGCTTCCGGATGCTTGCGCTGGCCGTGGGCGGTGAACTCGACCACGCTGCCTTCCAGCATTTTGAGGAGCGCTTGCTGTACGCCCTCGTGGCCCGGATCGGCAGTGATGGAATTGTTCTCGCCGGATTTTCGCGCAATCTTGTCGAACTCGTCGAGGTAGATGATGCCGTGTTCGGTGCGTTCGATGTCTTTATCCGCGGCATAATAAAGATTGCGGACGGCGACCTCGACGTCCGCGCCGACGAACCCGGCTTCGGTTAGGCTCGATGCGTCAGTCACGGCAAACGGGATATCCAGGAGCGTCGAGAGATGCTGGAGCAATGCCGTCTTGCCGCAGCCCGACGGTCCCAGCATAATCACGTTGGACTTATCGATGGTCATGTCGTCCTTGTGGTCGAAGCCGTACTTCATGCGCTTGTAATGGTTGTAAATCGCCACGGAAAGAACTTTTTTCGCGCGGTCCTGCTCGATGATGTATTGGTCGAGATATTCCTTGATTTTGTGCGGCTTGTTCTTTTTGAGGATCGAGCCGAGGGAAGCGGCGAAGTTCTTTTTGTTGCTTGCCGCCTTGTGGGTGTCGTGGTCCTCGATGAAATGGTAGATGTCCCCGATGCAGTTTTTGCAGATTGCGAAGCCGGTCTGCGGATCGAGGATCGGCATGTCGTATTGGTCGCGTATGGTGACGAGCCGTTTGCAGAAGCTGCAAACATGCTGCATTGGCGAGTTTTTTGCCATAGCTTGTTCCTCCGTCGTGAATCGTCGTTTTTGGTTCCTTTCCATTATAAAGGCAAAAATGAAAATTTCAAGAAAGAGCGAAGATTTCGCTGCAAATTTTTTATGCGCGTGGATTTCCGCGGTTTCGCGAGGGCTTGCATGGGTTTTTTCTTTGTGCTATAATGCTTGCGGAATTGACGGAGCGCCGTCTTTTCTTCGGCACTGTTCCCCCTATGCGGGGACAGGGGAGAATGTGGGGACGCATTCTCTTGACCAAGCGGGCGCAGAGGCCGCTTGTATCTTGTCCCTGAAATGGGAGAAAAGTGAGGTGTAAAGCATGAAAGAAGGAATCCATCCCGAGTATTTCGAGGCGACGGTGACTTGCGGCTGCGGCAACAAGTTCACGACGGGCTCCACGAAGAAGGAGCTTCGTGTCGACGTCTGCTCGAAGTGCCATCCGTTCTTCACGGGACGTCTTCGCGGCCAGGCCAAGGGCGGCCGTATCGAGCGCTTCAAGCAGCGTTACAAGAAGGACTGACAAAAAAGCAGGGGGCAGGGCAAAAAGCCCTGCCTTTTTTCATTATTGTATGGTATATTCGCGGAAAAGGAGGCGGAGCGTTTGGATGACAAAAAGCCGTTGATGGTCGGCGGGCAGGCGGTGCTCGAAGGCGTGATGATGCGCGGCGCGGGAAAAGTGGCGACAGCGGTGCGCGTCTCGGACGGGCATATCGAGACGGAAGTGCGGGACGTGAATTCCATCGCGGATCGCTTCCCGATTTTCAAGCTGCCGTTTTTGCGCGGTGTGGTGGCGCTGGGCGAGTCGCTGGTGCTGGGACTGCGTTCCCTTTCGTATTCCGCGCAGATGGCGGGAGATGACGACGAACAGCTTTCCGACGGGGAACTGGCCGGAACGATGCTGATTGCCTTTGCGTTGGCGGCGGTGCTGTTTGTGGCAATTCCGACCTGGGCGACGCGGTTTTTCCATACGCTGACGGCTTCGCCGGTGATGCTGAATTTTTTGGAGGGCGGCTTGCGCCTCGCGATCTTCCTCGGCTATCTGCTGGCGATTTCGCGTATGGACGGCATTTACCGCGTGTTCCAGTACCACGGCGCCGAGCACAAGACGATTCACGCTTACGAGGCCGGAGGCCCGTTGACGGTGGAGCGCGTGCAGGCGTGCTCGCGGTTCCATCCGCGCTGCGGGACTTCGTTCCTTTTGATCGTGATGCTGGTCAGCATTTTCGTGTTCGCGTTCCTTGGCTGGCCCGATCTCTTGACGCGTGTTTTGAGCCGCGTAGTATTGCTGCCGGTGGTGGCGGGCATTTCCTATGAATTCATCCGGCTCGCGGCGAAATCGGACAATCCTGTCGCGCAGCTTTTCAAGGCGCCGGGGCTTTGCCTGCAGCGGCTGACGACGAACCCGCCGGAGGACGAAATGGTCGAGGTGGCGATCGCGTCGCTGGCGGCGGTGCTGCCGGAGGAGGAAAAGGCGCGTATGGGGCTCCCCGTAGAGGAGAAAATGGAGCCTGCCGCGCCGACGTCCGACGAACAGGCTGCGGCGATCACGGCCAATATGTGATGATTGGGCAGTTTTTACAGGATTTACATTTTTGAGGTAAGAAAGTTAGTAATTCTTACTTCAATAATTTTTTAGACAATGAAGTATGAGGTGCGGAAGTGCTGGAACGACTTTTGGCGATAGAGGAACATTACCGTGAACTGGAATCCCTGCTGGGCAATCCCGACGTGCTGGCGGACGTCGATCGGTGGCAGAAAATGAACCGGGAGCTTTCGCAGCTTTCCCCGATTGTGGAAAAGGTACGCGATTATCGGCGCGTGACAAGGGAACTCGAGGACGTTGAGGCGGTGCTGGCGGAGTCGTCCGACGCGGAGCTGAAATCGCTGGCCGCCGAAGAGCTTTCTTCACTGCGGGAGGAAAAGGCGGCGCTGGAAAAAGAGCTTCCGATTTTGCTTTTGCCGAGGGACCCGAACGACGACAAGAGCGTCATCGTCGAGATTCGCGGCGGCGTCGGCGGCGAGGAAGCCGCGCTGTTCGCGGGCGATCTTTTCCGTATGTACACGCGCTATGCGGAAAAACAGGGGTGGCGCGTTTCAATTCTCGATTCCAATCCGACGGAACTGGGCGGTTTCAAGGAAATCTCGTTCTCAGTGGACGGCGCGGGTGCGTTCAGCCGGCTGAAATACGAGCGCGGCACCCATCGCGTGCAGCGCGTTCCGGAAACGGAGTCCCAGGGGCGGATTCACACCTCGGCGGTGACGGTGGCGGTGCTGCCGGAGGCCGAGGATGTGGAAGTGGATATCAAAAACGAGGATTTGAAAATCGACACCTACCGCGCAGGCGGCGCCGGCGGCCAGTACGTGAACAAGACCGAGTCGGCCATCCGCATCACCCATTTGCCCACGGGCATCGTGGTGCAGTGCCAGGACGAAAAATCCCAACTGAAAAACAAGGAAAAAGCCATGCGCGTGCTGCGGGCGCGAATCTTCGAGCAAGCGCAGGAGCAGCAGCAGGCGGCGGAGGCAGCGGACCGCAAAAGCCAGATCGGCTCCGGTGACCGCAGCGAGCGCATCCGTACCTACAATTTTCCCCAAGGCCGCGTCACCGACCACCGCATCGGCCTGACGCTGCACAAGCTGGAATCGGTGCTGGCGGGCGGACTGGACGAGCTGCTCGACGCGCTGATCACGGCGGACCGGGCGGAGAAGTTGAAACGGACGCAAGAATAACCAAGCCCTCCCCTATGGGGAGGGGGGACCGCGAAGCGGTGGGTGAGGTTCTGTAGCCGTAACGTTTGTATAAGTCGTTACGTTATAAGATCTCATCCGACGCGCTTCGCGCGCCACCTTCCCTTTAAAAGGAAGGCTAATATTAGGCATTAAAAAAGCCTCCGCAGTGCGGAGGCTTTTTTATATAAATATCTCACATGCGATGAAGCTCGTGATATGTGATATTGCGGACTTCGTCCCAGTGAATATCCAAAATACTTCCATTGGATTTGATAATCATAGTTCCAGAATAAAATTGACTTCCGTAGTCATTGAAAAATTGAAAATGAACAGTCCCATTTTGAACAAAAACATCTTTCATAAAAACATCATTAGGTTTCCAAACATCCTGGATTCTCGGAAACATGACGATGACAAATCGTTCATGAATTCCGTGAAGTAT
>CAMVJN010000027.1 GCA_947167825.1 uncultured Selenomonadales bacterium
CCGGGGTAGGAGTTCCACCTGCCTATACTGACTGCACCGAACTGGCGCACCATAAATACCCTCCTTATAAAATCACGAAGAGTGGAGAGTTGAGATAATACGTTTCTTATCTTCACTCCCCACTCTTCACTCTATCTTAGAATTTTCCGCCGCCGCCGCCGTGGTCGTCGTCCGTGGCGTCGTGGCTTCCGCCGCCCTTGCTCTTGGCCGTGCGCGTCACGTTCATGAACAGGAACCTGTCGTCGCTTTCCGTCAGATCAAAACTGCCGTCCTTCAAATACTCGCTGGCCCGCGCCGCAGGGGTCACGTTGCTCATGCTGGCGATCAGCGTCGCCCTCGTGCCCCAGCCGCCGAGCGCGGCCACGATCGCCGCCGTGATGGCCGCGATCAGGCTGAATCCCGCTTTCGGGTCGAAGGGTTTGCCCTCTTTCGCGTAATACGCCACCATCGTTTCCACCGCGTCCACGTATTTCTCGAAAGCTTCGCCGTACTTGTCGTCTTTCAGTTTCGGCACCATTTCGCTCTCGATGTACTTGACGCCCTCTTTGTCGGTGATGCGGGCGCGCATGGCGTTGTCCGTGGAGACGTACCAGTCCCGTTCCTTCATGGAGAGCAGGAGCACGATGCCGCCGTTCTGTGCGCCTCTGTAGCCTTGATCGAGGAGCGCGTTCGCCACTTGGCCCACGGGCCGTCCCTGCAATGTCGGCTGCGTCACGATGCCGACGCGGACGCCGTATTTTTGCTCAATGGCTTGGATTTTTTGCGTGAGTTTTTCCTTTTCGGCGGTGGAGAGCAACCTCGCGTTGTCGTAAATCGAAGCCGCCGCCTCCGCCTGCGCGCCGAAAGCCGAAACCGCCAAGGCGAGGCACAGCGCGAAGCAGATCGTCAAAATCGAAGAAATCTTTTTCATTTCGCCGTCCTCCCCTCAAACAAACAGTTTCGCGATGAAATATGTGACGATGAGCAGCGCCGCCGCGACGCCGCCGCTGTACATCATCGCCTTCGACGAGTCGTAGGGCAGTTTTCCCACGAATTTTCCGGTCTGCCCGTTCATCATGAAGGTGTAGGGCTGGCCTTGGTAGCGGGTGGTCAATATCCAGACCGGCACCATCGCGTAGGAGACGTTGCCGCCCTCCTTGATGACGGCGGAGGACTCCGCCGAGCAGTTGTCGTAGCCCGTCACCGTGTCCTCCAGCACTTCAATCGCGCTGGCCTCGACGCGCTTGTCGGCGCGGGGCACTGATTGCTCCGCGTCCTCGTCGTACTTGTCGGCGAGATAGCCGGTGAAATAGGCCGCGCTGAACGGCACCAGTTCGCTGTAGTCGAAAGGCTCGATGCTTTCCATATAGTCGTTGTCCATCTTCGAGCTGCCGTCCACGGGGATCTTCTCGAAGCTCATGGTTCCGCTGCGGGTGCAGTTGTAAACGCTGGTCTCGGTGATCGTCTCGTCGGAGGTGTTGATGACGTTGACGCTCTCGGCGCGGAACTCCGCGTGAGCCTCCACCTCGGAATCAAAGAGCCAGAACGGGACGTACATGGGCTGAATGTCCTCGACGCGGTTGTTCGCGGTGAACGCGTTGGGAAGCAATAGCTTTCCTTTGTAAAATTCCTTGAGGGCCGCCACCGCGTCCTGCTTCGTCTTCTTGAAGGGAATCACGAAGTCCGGCTTCAGCATTCCGGTGAAGCGGTTCGGCAGCATCGTCGGGTTGCCGCAGTAGCAGCACTCCGTCGCCATCGTGTTCTCGTCGGCGACAATTTCCGCGCCGCAGGAGGAGCAGGTGAAGGTCCGCATGGCGGCGGCCTCGTCCTCGCTCCATTCGCCGCCGGCGGCCTCGGTGTCCCATTTCGCTTCCTGCGCGGCTTGCGCCTTTGCCGCCATTTCCTGCTTCTTTTGGAAAAGCTCTTCGACGGCGCTGATTTCCAGCTCCGTGCCGCAGTATTCGCACGTCACTTTGTCGTTTCCGGGCTGGAACGAAAGCGGCGCATCGCAATGCGGGCATTTGTAGCTTACAGAAGTGTCAGCCATAAAATTGCCTCCTTACTGGTTTTTATATTTCAAAATCGGGATTCCCGATTTCAAAATCACTTTTCAATAACCGCCCATCGAACCTTCCTCGGGCCAGCCGTCCGAGCCGACGTGGTAACGGACGCGCGCCATCTCTTCTTCATAGAGCTGGTTGTGGTCGGAGCGTATCACGTCAATAATCTTCATCCAGCGGTAAGGCTCGGTCGGCTCCTCTCCGGGCGCCACCGCCTCGCAGAGGCAGAAATTCCCCGGCGAGATTATCGGCAGGATCAGCCGATCCTCCTCGTCGCCGGGCGGCGACGCAAGCATCGTCAAAGGCCGCGATCCCGGCAGCCGCTCGACGCCCTCCGCCGAGAGCTGATAGACGCGAAGCTCATGGGGCAGAGATTTGTCACGGGGAGCGACGTCCGCGTAAAGATAGCGCCGCCCGTCCATCAGGCTGATGAAGACGAAACGCCGATAGCGGAGCGCCTCCTCCTCGGCATATTCATGATCGCCGAGACGAATCTTGTTCCCGCCCACCTGTAGCATCGCCGTCGAGCCGTCGCCCAGTGGCACGCGGACGGGCATGAAGGGCTCCACCTCGAAGCTCCATGCCGCCGCCCCAAAGTTGTAAGGCTCGATGAAAAGCTCCGGCGCGTCGCCGAAAAAGATTGTCGCCGTGTAAACCATCAGCCCCGTGTCGTAACGATCCGCTGTAGGAACGATGCTCCGGGGCGTGAAGTAAAAGGTCGCACCTCGCCCGAACAGGGTCCATTGCAGATGGCCTTCCTCCAACTGCTTGAAAAGACTGTCCTCTAAATCATCCAGGAAGACCACCCCCGGATAGTCGGTGCGGAGCCGCTCGGCAATCAGGCCGGGCAGCGCTCCCGTATCCGCAAAGACGTCGTCAAGCGCCAGTTCCTCGCCTCTCCTGGAATTGAAATTTCGCCCCGTGACGCCGTACCTCCCGCGGTGACCGCCCTGATAAGCGGCGTGGGACTCCAGGATGCTGGTAACGAGTCCGTCCATGCGCTGCACATACCGGCTGTGATAAATCGCCATGCTTTCCCCGGCCAGCGCCGTCGCTTCCTCCTCTTCTGCTTCATCGCCTAGGATCGAGAAAAGACGCTCCAGCTCGCCGGGGCTTTCGAAACAGCCAAAGCCCGACCACGGCATTTTCCATTTGACGCCTTCCACCGTTTCCCGCCGTTCTCTCAATATCGCCGGAAGCGGGCGAGCAGGTCCGCGCCCGTAAGGGTCGACTTCAGCGTTCTTATTATACGGCGTCCTGTCCACATCACGCGACGCGTAAGCCGCCTCCGCCGTTTGCAAGCCCGGTTCGCACGGCGCGAAAAGCGACGCGCCGAAAAACGTCAGCGCGGCGAGCGCCGCCGCTGTCATTTTTTTCGTTTTCATCAAACGCCCTCCTTTTTCACCTGCGGCGCGTCCTTCAAGATTTCCCAAAGGAACGCCTTCACCTGTTCCAACGCCGCAAAACCCTCCGGCGGCAGGTCGCAGAACTCGTAGATATTCGCGTACTCCCCGTCCAAGTAATCAAAGGCAACGCTGGCCACGTCCCCGTCGCGGATATCCGTGACCTTCGGCGCACGCGCCCAGCGGAGGACATCTTTGCGGTCGAACATCGCCGCCAGCTCGTCGAACTTTTCCCTCGGCACCATCATTTCGCGGCGCACCGTCGGCTCGTCGTGCCGCCGCCGCGTCTCCATCACGCCCCGCACCGTCCCGTCCTTTTCCAGCGACAGGCTCATATAAAGGCGGCCGCCGGGTTTGCCGCCGCTGCAATCATAGCTGCACCCTTTCAGCGCGAGCTCTTTCGCGAAGCATCCCGAAGTTCCGGCGGCCACCCCGAAAAGAACAGCCGCCAAAACGCCGAGCATCCATGCTTTCATCATCAATCCCCCCGCGTCTATTTCTTCGGCGCGTCGGTGTCCAGCGCCTCCAGAAATTCCTTCACTTTTTTCATCACGGCAAAACCTTCCCGCGGGATATCGTGGGTGTCCGCCAATGTCACGCCGTGACCGTTCGCGTAGTCGAAGCTGACGGATGCCGTGTCCGCGTCGAGGGCCTGGATTTCGCTCATGGGCGCGTTGCTCCAGTCGGCGAGGTCGCCCCGGTTCAGCATCGCTTCCAGCTCGTCCAGCGTTTCCCCCGGCAAATCGTACTCGCGCCACTGGCTCTCCGCGCCGTTGCGCGGCAGAAAATCCACCGTGAGACGCGCCGTACCGTCTTTTTGCAGCGACAACTCCAGCTCGTAAAAGCGTCCTTCCATGCCGCCGCCCTTTTTATAGCTGCACCGTTTCAGCCGGGGGCCGAGGGGATCGCCCTGCCCGTATTCATGGCCCAAGGCACGGAAAAAGTCGATGAACCATTCCGGCTGATAATATCGGCTGTCGGGAACCACGCTGGCGCCGCCTTCGCCGATTGCGAAAATTTTCTCGCCGCTCTCGTAGAGGACGTCAAGGCGCATATTGCCGCCCAGCGCGGAGTTGTATTTCGCGTGACCGTCGATCTGCGCCACGTCGTGCGCTTTCAAAAGTTCGTCCAGCCGCGAGAGCGCGCTTTCGTCCGTCGTGAAGTCCGCCGCCCGCGTGTCCTCTTCCGTTCCATATTCGATATGGCACTGCGCCCCTTCTAACCCTTTTTCCAAGCGGAAATCGTAATTCCCCGGCGGATATTTCACACGCAGCCCGTCGTCCCAGTGGGCGTCGCCGAACTCAAAACGCAACTGGAAGGAAGAAATATCACGGGAGGAAATCACGACGGGGGACGCGTGGCGCACGGAATTGTCCGTCGTGCCGCCGTCGACAGGCTCCTCTTCCGCCGCAAAACAAGACGGCGTTCCAACAGCCGCCCCGAAAAGGGCGGCCGCCAGAACGCCGATAGCCAATGCTTTCATCGTTGCGCCTCCGTTTCTCGCGTCACCTCGCGTCACGAAAGGTTCAGTTCAAAATACATTTGTAATTTTCTCTGTTTTGCGGAAATTTCCTGCCAAAAATTTTCATTTTTCACTAAAAAACGACAAAAGCCCTAGGGAAACACCTAAAAAGATAACCTTTCTTCTCATCCTTGCGGGAAAATCGTTTCGATCGCAAACGACCGCGCTTCGGGAACCCAGACCAGCTCCGCCTGCCAATCCACCGCGTGCTGCCGCTCATACCCAAACTGCGCGCCCTCCGGCATATATTCGTGGCTGCTGGTGAGGATAAAGCGCCCGTCCACGACGCCCGACTTCAGCAGGTGCCATTCCTGCGGCGTGTATCCCGCGCTGGCGAGGCTCTCCGTCGTGAGCATAAAAAACCATGTTCCCTGTTCCTCGGCAATCAGCCAGTAGCCGCAGTTTTTCCCGTGAGCGCCCACGTCGGCGAGAATTTCCCAATACCGGCGCCCTTGGTCTCCCTCGACGCGCAGCTCCCGCACCGCGAAGCCGACGCCGCCCTTCGCGTCGTCGATGTTCTTCATGGTCAGTAGCCGGTTGCCGCTCCTGTCCATCAGGCACAGCGAGCCGTTATGCAAGTCCACGGCCGACACGTCCTCTGTCAGCCAAACCTCCCGCGTGTTCATGTAAAGAAACGTCGTTTCCCCAACAGGCTCCACCGCCGCCGCCGAAACGGACGGCGTTCCCGTCGCCAGCGCCGCGCCGAGCATCAAGGCCGCAAAAATTTTTTTGTTCATCAAAACCCCTCCTCTTTACTGTGATAAAGCATTACACTAAATTCCTATTCCTTTTTTCGCTTTTATGGTGTAATATAAATATTGTGAATTTACTTTACAATATCTCAGGGGGGATGTCCAGTGAAAAATTTGCTGAGAAAGTGGAAAAAGTGCTGCCGGGTGGTCTGCTCGCTCGCCGCAGCGGCGACTTTTGCGTTCGCCGCGCCCGCCGAGGCGAAAGAATTGGTGCTGCTCGACGCGGATATGGTGGAAATGTTCGACGACGGCGTGGCGATGATGCTCTTGGAGCGCTCGCCGGAGACGGAGCTTTTGGGCGTGACCGTCGTTCCGGGCAATACATGGGCGGAAGACGGCGTCGCGTTTACGATTCGCCAGCTTGAGGGCATGGGCGTCAAGGACGTGCCGGTGGCGATGGGGACGCCCCGCCCCGAGACGCTGGAACGCATCGCGAACATTGAAACGGAAACGCGCACCTTCGGGCGCGGCCACGATTCCCATTATGGGGCGGCAGGCTACGCGCGCCCGAAAGATTGGCAGACCGCCTATCGCCACAATTACGGCGGCAGTGCGCCGACCCTCGCCCCCGTGGACGAGGCGGCGGAAGATTTCATCATCCGCACCATCAAGGAGCATCCGGGCGAAGTGACCATCGCCGCCATCGGCCCCTGCACGAACATCGCGAAAGCCATCGAAAAAGCGCCGGAGATCGTGCCGATGGCAAAGCGCATCGCCTACATGGGCGGCTCGTATTTCCAGCAGGGCAACGTGACCCCCGCGGCGGAGTTCAACATCTGGTTCGACCCGGAGTCGGCGAAGGCGGTCATGCGCGCGCCGTGGAAAGAGCAGATTGTCGTTCCGCTGGACGCCTGCGAAAAAATGCGGCTGACGGGCGAGGACTTTTTCGGATTCAAGAAACTCATCAAAAAGCCCGAGTTCAACATGATGATGGCGCGGCACTATCTGGCGGAGCGGCTTGAGAACCAAAACGGCCCCACATTCATCTGGGACGTGCTGACCGCCGCGCTGATTATCAATCCGTCGATCATCACCGAGGAAGTCACGATGCCCATCGACGTGAACGACGTTTACTCGCCGTCCTACGGCCAGACGCTGGCGTACATCACCGTGCAGCCGGACGGCACGCAAAAAGCGCGCATTATCAAGGCAGTGGATCAGAAGAAAGTTTTATGGATGATCCATGACGTGTTCAGGACGCTGTAAAAATTGCGGGGAGTGAAGATAAATACGCGATTATCTCCACTCCCCACGCTATAAAAGGGGGCATGAGAATGAAGTTTGCGATTCTGTTTGGGCTGTTGCTGGCTGTCCTGTGCTACGCGCCTTGCGCCGAGGCCGCGATGAAGCTGGAAAGTTCCGAACATTGGGTTCGCGTGGAGTTCGACGCACTGCCGCAGTCGGCGGTGGAGGTCGCGCCGTGCCGGACGCCGGAGGAAACGGCGGCCCTGACTGTCGCCGCGCTCGTCCGCTTCACCGAGGACCAGGAGACGGGCATCGCCATGCTGAACGTGCTGCGCGGGCCGCGTCCGCTGTCGCCGCAGGAAATCCAGCTCTTGAAGGACCAGCTTTTGAAGGATCGTGACTATGTGGCGCGTTCCCATTTCAACGGCGCGACGCCCGACAACAACTACACGCCGCTCCAGCCGTACAGCGTCACCGTCGCGGACAGCGTGCACAGCTACGACCAGGAAAACTATGCCACCCTCTACATCCGCAGCGGCGGCGCGGACAGCCCGCGCCCGATCACGCTCCGCAAAAAGCCCTCGACGGGCGAATGGTTTCTCTGGAACCACGTCGGGCTGCTCCCCGGCATCCGCGTCCCCGCGTCGCAGGACCCGTGGAGATAAGAAAGGAAGTGTATTCCCATGAAAAAGAAGATTTGCCTGATTTTCTGCCTGATGCTGGTGTTGCTCGTTTCCACGGCGTCCGCCGCGTCGAAGATCAACTCCGACGGCTATTACAAGGGCATCCGTCTCGCCGGCAAGGTCAAGGTCGTCGACGCGTTCCCTGACATCAAGGTGCAGATCGTCAATTCCTTTCCCGACCTGAAGGTGCAAGTCGTCGAATCGTTCCCCGACAAGATCGGGCAATGGCAGTTCGTCGAATCGTTCCCCGACTTCACAGTCCAGTTCGTCAATGCTTTCCCCGACATCAAGATCCAGTATGTGAATTCATTCCCCGGTCTTCCCTGACCGAAACGGCAAACACAGCCTCCGCTTTTTGCGGGGGCTGCATTTTTTGCGCCAAAGTATTTCCGCGCAGAAAAGAATATGGTATAGTGAAGGAATAGGATTAAGAGAAAGCGGGGAATCTATATGCGGCTGCCTTCGGTACTTTCCATCGCCGGGAGCGACTCGTCCGGCGGCGCGGGCATCCAGGCGGACCTCAAGACGGCGCTGGCGAACGGCGTCTTCGGCATGAGCGCGGTCACGGCGCTGACCGCGCAAAACACGATGGGCGTCACGGGCATTCATGAAGTCCCGCCGGAATTCCTCGCCGAAGAAATCGACGCGGTTTTTTCCGACATCCGTCCCGATGCGGTGAAAGTCGGCATGGTCGCTTCCGTGGGCTTGATACGGACGATTGCGGAGCGGCTTTCCGCCCACGGCGCAAAGCATGTCGTCGTCGATCCGGTCATTGTAGCGACCAGCGGCGCCCGGCTCCTGGCGGAGGACGCTGCGAACGCTCTGGCAGAAAAGCTTTTCCCGCTGACGGAAGTCATCACGCCGAACCTACCGGAACTTTTTGTTCTGGATCAGCTCACGGGAAGCGCGCCGAAAAGCATGGAAGACTACAACACACTGGACGCACGCGTTGAAGCGGCAAAACGCGTTCTCAAACAATTTGGCGCCCCGGTGCTGGCAAAGGGCGGTCACGCGTTCCAAGGTTCGCGCTCGGACGACGTGCTCGTCACGCGGGACAGCGTCGAGGTTTTTCAGGGCGAGCGCGTCGCGACGAACAACACCCACGGTACCGGCTGCACCCTTTCCACCGCCATTGCGTCCAATCTCGCGAAAGGCATGACGCTCCCGAAGGCGGTGGAACGCGCGAAGGCCTATGTAGCCGGTGCGCTTGCCGCCGGTCTCGATATGGGCAGAGGCAGCGGACCGCTTCATCACGGATTCGCCATCGAGAGCGAATTTTCATCATCGGGCGAAATCGATGCCTGACTTGTCCGCTGCCGCCTTCGCTTCGCATCTCGCGCCCGCGGCCTGCGTCTTTGCCGCCGCGTTCCTTCAGTCCGCCACGGGTTTCGGCCTCGTCATGATCGCCTCGCCGCTTTTGATGTATTTCTACGACCCGAAGCTTGTGATCCTGGTTGTCGCGCTGGTCGCCTGTTTCGGCAACACGGCGCAGAGCATTCTGCTGCGCCGATATACGCCTTTCGCCCTCGTGGGCTGGCTCACGCTCGGGGCGCTGATCGGGCAGCCCATAGGGCTTCGGATTTACCAGATCATTCCCGGCGTCTGGCTCAAGCTCGTTGTCAGCGTCGTGATCTTGATTTCGCTGACACTGATGCAGGCGTTCCACGTCCACGCGGAGATCCGCCCCCGGAACAGCCTGATTACCGGCATGATTGCCGGAACGTCGGCCACCACTACGGGCATGAGCGGTCCGCCGCTGATTCTTTACCTTTCCCACGCGAAACTGACGCCGGAAGAAATCCGCGCCGTCGCCTGCACTTTTTTCGCCGCGAGCAATATCCTTGCGCTGACTACTTTTTATCTCGGCGGCGTGGATTTCACCGCCGCGCTTCACGAGGCTCCGTATATCCTGCCGGGGCTGCTGCTGGGCGTCGCGGCGGGCTATGTAGCGGCAGGCCGCGTCCCCGCGCAGGCGTTTCGCAAAATCCTCTATGTCATTCTCGTCGTCATGTGCCTGCATACGATCTGGATTTCGGTAAGGGCAATGTAAAAGCGTGAAGTGCGGAAAGCGGAGATGCAGCGCATAATCATTCCACACTTCGGGAACAGAAAATCGATTAAGGATGAAAGCATATGAAAGAAATTCTTTGGATCCGTCATGCGCAGAGCATCGGGAACGCAGGGATGCCGACGGAGAACCGGTCCTCGTTCCCGCTATCGGCGGTGGGCTATGAGCAGGCGGAGGCACTGGCGAAAAAAATCCCCTTCACGCCCGACTTGATTGTCTCCTCCCCGTTCCGCCGCGCATGGGAAACGGCGGCGCCCACATCGGCGCGCTATCCGGCTGTGAAAATGGAAATTTGGCCGGAAATCCATGAATTTACCTATCTTTCACCGGCCACCTGCGTCGGCACGACCTCGGAGGATCGCCGCCCGCGCGTCAAAGCGTATTGGGCCGCCCTTGACCCGGACTACCGCGACGGCGGCGACGCCGAGACTTTCCGCGACGTCATGGGACGCGCGGAGCTTGCCATCGAGCATCTGGCCAACCGCTGGGAACAGCATATTATCCTCTTTTCCCATGAGCAGTTCATCAAATGCGTCCAGCTCGCCCTGCGCGCCCCCGATATGAGCGTGGATGAGAAAATGCGCTCGTTCCCGGATTTGCCGCCGATACGGAACTGCGAAATGATCCCATTGCATTTATGAGCAAAATGAACCTTTTTCGCGTCCATTCATCGTTGGCATTATTTTATTTTCGCCCTTGCAGGGATTTTGCTTTTTATGTAGAATATAAGGAATCACAAAATGTTTCACAAAATATTTGCTGCAATGCAAGAGGGGGCAATTATTTATGACTGCGGAAGAACTTTTCAACGCTTTCAAGGCAATCATGCCTTATTTCAATCCCGTCACGAGGGATGACATGGCTATCCGGCTGACAGACCGGGAGAAGGTTCTCGCTTATCTCCCCGGCGAGCACGTCGACATCCACGAAAAGGTCGGCGAGCCCATCACCCCGCGCATGGCGCACTGCATGAAGGAGAACCGCCGCGAGGAATACGTAGTGGACAAATCGAAATACGGCCTCACGGTCAAGGTCATCAACGTGCCGCTGCAGGACGACAAGGGCGCGGTCATCGGCATGTTCTCCACCATCCTGAACATCGAGAACAGCACGGAACTAATCAGCATCATCGACGCGATCACGAAACGGACGCAGACGGTCTACGACTCCGTGGAGCAGGTGGCCCGGAGCGCCACCGAGCTGGCGGACGCGGGGCAGCAGTCCATCGCCTCGGCAAACACGCTGAAGGAAAAAAATACCGACACGGTGAAGGTCATTGATTTCATCAACGGCATCGCCGGCCAGACGAACCTTCTCGGCCTGAACGCCGCCATCGAGGCGGCCCGCGCCGGAGAGCAGGGGCGCGGCTTCGCCGTCGTCGCGGAGGAAGTCCGCAAGCTGGCCGAGCAGTCCCGCGAAGCGACGGAGAAAATCCAGCAGACGCTAAACGACATGAACGAGGCCGTCAACGATATTTCCAAGGCCATCGAGTCCACGGGGGCCATCAGCCAGGAGCAGGCGGCCTCGACGGAAGAGATCACGGCGAACCTCGCCGAAGTCACGAAGGCCATCAAGGATCTGGAAGCCTTCGCGAAGAGCATCAGCTGAACAAAAAGAATTTTAAATCCAACAAAAACCCCCGCGCTGACGCGCGGGGGTTTTTGTTGCAATAATAACAGGCAACGATTACAGCGCCTTCGACAAGAACGCTTCCAGTTCCGCCTCGGTCATAGCTCCAACGTGCTCCGCTATGATCGTGCCGTCTTTTCCGATCAGGATGGAACGGGGAATAGCGTCAATCGAATAGTCCGAAGACATCTTGTCCTGATCGCAGGCATATACGGGAACTGCCATGCCGCGCTCGGCAATCATTTTCTGAGCGTCCGACGCGGAATTGTCGAAAGAGACTGCCGCGAAACCGATCCGATCCCCGTATTTCTTGTACATCGCTTCGATGGCGGGCATTTCACCGACGCAGGGAGGGCACCATGTCGCCCAGAAATTCAGGAACAGCGGCTTTTCCCCCGCCAGCCCGTAAATCGTCGCGTCTCCCGTGTTGATTCCCACCAACGCTTCATCGGGCGCGGCTTTTGCCGAAGCCGCAGGCACATTCGCCAAAAAAGTAAACCCGATTGCCAAAACCGCAAAAAACAGAACCGCTAATTTTTTCATCGTCCATTTCCTCCTTCATTGTTCCCAACTTTTTCATTTGTTTCGATTGTCCCGAACCGCCGGAACGAGATGGCTGCCGTCGGGCACTCGCCCACGCACCGGCCGCAGGAAATGCAATGGGCGTCGCCCGCGATTTCCGCGTCCATCGGGCAGACCGCCGCGCAGCGCCCGCAATGCACGCAAGCCGCTTGGTCCACCGCCACGCCGAAGATTGCCAGCCGATTCCAAAAGCCATACCAAAGACCAAGCGGGCAAACGAACCGGCAAAACGGGCGGTAAACCGCCGTCATCGCAATCAGGCACGCGGCCAAAATCGCGCCCTTCCAAGCGGTCAACCAGCCCGCCGCTTTGAACAATTCCGGGCGAAGCGCCATCAGCGGGAGCGCGCCTTCGAGCATGCCCGCCGGACAGACGTAAGCGCAGAACAGCGGCTTTCCCGTGCCGGTGACAAGAAAAGCGAGATACGCGCCCGCCCCGGCGAGAAGCAGCATGACCCAACGGAAGCGCGTCAGCGGACGCATCCACGATCGCTTGCCGAGCTTCGGCGCCGGAACACGGTGCAACAAATCCTGCACCAGTCCGAACGGGCAGAGCCAGCCGCAGATCATCCGGCCAAAGGCCAGCGCGAACAAGAGCAGCAGCCCAAGCACATAAAGCGGGAATTTCGGATAAGCGCCGCTCATCGCGCTCTGCCACGAACCGACGGGACACGCGCCCAGCGCGCCCGGGCAGGAATAGCAGTTCAGCCCCGGCACGCAAACCGTTTTCAGCGGGCCGCGATACAGCCTTCCCGTCAGCCAGCCGGGAAGATTCCCGTTCGCCAGCGCCGTCGCGATCGCCTGCACGGCAATTCGCTTAACCAAGGCCGACGCACTCCATGCAGATCCGCGCCGCTTTCGCCAGCACCGCCCGCTGCTCGCCGCGCCAGACGCCCGCCGCGATCAAGCCGAGCGCAAAAAGCAAAAGCCACCGACGCAATGTGCTCCCCCCTTCCTGATTATATATTTATTGTAGCGCAAAAATTTCTTTTCGTACACCCTCGCAAAGAAACAAAAAAATCCTGCATCTTCTAGCAGGAAAATCAAATTTTGCGAAGAATTATAACAATAAATATACTTGCAACGAAAAAAAGAATGAAGTGTAGGAGGGGAAGTATCGTGAAAACGAGGTGCTTGGCCATGATTTTGGCCGGAGGCCAGGGCAGCCGTCTCGGGGTCTTGACGGCGAAGGTGGCGAAACCGGCGGTGCCGTTCGGCGGGAAGTACCGTATCATTGATTTTCCGCTGTCGAACTGTGCCCATTCGGGCATTGAGCGGGTGGGGGTGCTGACCCAGTACCGCCCGTTCGAGCTGAACAATTATCTCGGCAACGGCAACGCTTGGGATCTTGACGGCCGGGGAGGCGGCGTGTTCATTTTGCCGCCGTATGCGCGGGCAAAAGGCGCCGACTGGTACAGCGGGACGGCGGACGCGATTTACCAAAACCTGAACTTCATCGAAATGTCCGACCCGGACTATGTGCTGATCTTGTCCGGCGACCACATTTACGCGATGGATTACTCGAAGATGCTGGACGCGCATATCGCGAAGGGGGCGGAGGCGACCATCGGCGTCATCCGCGTGCCGATGGAGGAAGCGTCCCGCTTCGGCATCCTCGACGCGGAGGCGGACGGGCGCATCACCCGCTTTACGGAAAAGCCGGCCCAGCCCACCAGCGACCTCGCGTCGATGGGCATCTACATCTTCACGAAGGATTTTTTGCGCGATTATCTCGTGGAGGACGCGAAGCGCGAGGATTCGAGCCACGATTTCGGCAAGGACATTATCCCAAAGATGCTGGCCGACGGCGCGAAGCTCTATTCCTACTCCTTCGACGGCTATTGGAAGGATGTCGGGACCATCGAGAGCCTCTGGCAGGCGAACATGGACTTCCTCGCCGACGAGCCGCCGCTGGACACCGGCGGGACATGGCGCATCCACTCGGCGAACCCTGCCTTGCCGCCCCATTACATCGGGCCGGAGGCGGAGGTTTCCCACGCGCTTTTGAACGAGGGCGCGGTGGTGCTCGGCTCGGTGGCCCACTCGGTCATCTCGTCGGGCGTTCGCATCGGGAAGGGCGCGAAGGTCACGGATTCCGTCGTGATGCCTTTCGCGGTCATCGAGGACGGCGCGGTGGTGGATCACGCGATTCTCGGCCCCCATACGCGGGTGGCGGCGAACGCGAAGGTCAAGGGAACGCCGGATTCCATCGCGGTGACGGGCGAAAACGAAGTCGTGGAAGCGGCGGGCTGAGGAGGTGGAGCATATGAAAAACGTCATGAGCCTCGTGGATTTGCAACGCGAGGAAGCATACATCAAGGAACTGACCCAGGATCGTCCGATCGCTTCGCTGCCCTTCGCGGGGCGGTACCGCCTCGTGGACTTCGCGCTTTCCAGCATGGTGACCTCGGGCATCCGGAATGTCGGCGTACTGTTGCCGGAGAACAAGGCGCGCTCGATTCTCGACCATCTGCGCTCAGGCAAGGACTGGGATCTGGCGCGGCACCACAAAGGGCTTTTCTATCTGCCGCCGGTACGCCCGGAGAACGGCGAGAAAGCCAGCGATTTGCGAAATATTTATTACAACCTGAATTTCGTTGAGAACAGCAACGAGGAATATGTGCTGCTGGCGCGGGCCACATCGGTCTACAACATCGACTTCACGAAAGTGCTGAAATTCCATATCGACAACGGCGCGGATGTGACGGTGGTCACCAGCAAGGCGTGGCACAGCGATCCCTGTTCCGGCCTGATCGTGGAACCGGGGGAAAACGGGCGCATCCGCGACGCCGCCATCAAACCGGAGCTGAAAGAGGGCGAGTACCGCTCCCTGGGCATTTTCCTGATGAGCAAGGAGCTGTTCTGCAACGTGGTTCGCTACGCCTTCGAGCATGGCGGCACGGATTTCCGCCGCGACGCGATCCTGAAGCAGGCGACGGGGCTGAAATTCTACACGTATATCCACGACGGCTTCGCGGCGCGCATTTGCTCGACGCCGGCCTTCTACCTGTCGAACCTGAAAATGCTCGACCAGTCGGTTTGGGAAGAGCTTTTCATGAAAGAGAACGCGCCGATCATCACGAAGGTCAAGGATATGTCCCCCACCGAATACAAGGAGGGGGCGAACGTCAAGAACTCGCTGATTGCCAATGGCTGCGAGATCCACGGCACAGTGGAGAACAGCGTGATTTTCCGCAACGTGACGGTTGCGCCGGGCGCGGTCATCAGGAATTCCGTCGTAATGGAGGACTGCGTCCTCGAAGCGCAGGCGGAAATCGAGTACGTCATCACCGACAAGGAAGTGACGATCACCCAGGGCAAGCGCCTGCGCGGCGCCGTCAACTTCCCGGTCATGATTGGAAAGCATGTCACGATATAATATATTGAAGAAAAGGAATTTCTAAAAACTCAAGTTTTTTGGTGTTGTTCCTTTGGAACCCCCGCCCCTGCGGGGCGGGGGTTCCAAAACAATATTTTTTAGAGATTCTCGAAAGAAAGCAAGGCGAGGGAAAAAGCAACGGTCACACACAGAGGGGGAGAACCAAATGCCAATGGCAAAAGCCAAAGAGAGCGCGTCGCAGGTGGAAGAACTGAAAAAGCGTTTCGTGCTGACGGCGCATGTCATGTTCGGGCGCGATATCGAAGAACTGACGCCGCACG
>CAMVJN010000028.1 GCA_947167825.1 uncultured Selenomonadales bacterium
GAAAGCACCTTGATATCAAGACCGATACTCTGCAATTCCTTGATAAGCACTTTGAAGGATTCAGGAACACCCGGCTCGGGAATATTCTCTCCCTTGACAATTGCCTCATAGGTTTTGACACGACCGACGACATCATCGGACTTGACTGTCAAAATTTCCTGCAACGTATATGCAGCGCCGTAAGCTTCCAAAGCCCAAACTTCCATTTCGCCAAAACGCTGTCCGCCGAACTGCGCCTTGCCGCCGAGAGGTTGCTGGGTAACGAGCGAATACGGTCCTGTGGAACGTGCGTGAATCTTGTCGTCAACCAGGTGATGAAGCTTCAGCATGTAAACGCAACCAACCGTTACGCGATTTTCGAACGGCTCGCCTGTGCGGCCGTCATACAGTACGGTCTTTCCGTCCTCGCTGAGCCCTGCCGCACGGATGGTATCAAAAACCTCAGATTCCTTTGCGCCGTCAAAAACCGGCGTCGCAATATGGATACCTGCGACGTCAGGCTTCGGCATCCCGTATTTGTCAAAATCATATCCAATGGACCGAAGGCGTTCCTCGACGGTCGGGTCTCCCTCGCGGATCTGTTTGCCAAGTTCGCGCACCGCCATACCAAGATGCGTTTCAAGAATTTGCCCGATATTCATACGGGAAGGAACGCCGAGAGGATTCAAAACAATATCAACCGGCGTGCCATCCGGCAGGAAGGGCATATCCTCCTGCCGCATGATACGCGACACGACACCCTTGTTCCCGTGACGACCGGACATCTTATCGCCGACGGAAATCTTGCGTTTCTGCGCAATATAGACACGCACAAGGCGATTGATGCCGGGAGAAAGTTCGTCGTTGTTTTCGCGGCTGAACACCTTGACGTCGACGATTTTTCCAGCTTCACCGTGTGGCACACGAAGCGAGGTATCGCGAACTTCACGCGCCTTCTCGCCGAAAATCGCCCGCAACAATCTTTCTTCCGCCGTGAGCTCCGTTTCGCCCTTCGGCGTAACTTTGCCTACCAAAATATCACCGGGACGAACCTCAGCGCCGATACGGATAATGCCTTCTTCGTCAAGATCACGAAGTGCGTCTTCTGCCACATTCGGAATATCGCGTGTGATTTCTTCAGGTCCAAGTTTTGTGTCACGGGCATCGCACTCATATTCCTCGATATGAATCGAGGTATAAAGATCACGCTTCACGAGATTCTCGCTCAAAAGAACAGCGTCCTCGTAATTGTAACCTTCCCATGGCATATAGGCAACGATGATATTGTAGCCCAACGCCAGCTCGCCGTGATCCGTAGCTGGCCCGTCGGCAATCGGCTGTCTCTCGACTACATCGTCGCCCTCATAGACGATAGGCACCTGATTGATACAGGTTCCCTGATTGGAACGCAAATATTTCTGGAGCTTATAGCTGTCAAGCTCACCATTTTCTGTACGGACGTCAATCCTGTCCGCGGAAACATATTCGACTTTTCCTGAACGACGAGCCAAAACCATAACGCCGGAATCGCAAGCCGCCTTGTACTCCATGCCAGTGCCGATGAGAGGTGCTTGGGTTTTCAACAGCGGCACAGCTTGCCGCTGCATATTCGCGCCCATCAACGCGCGGTTCGCGTCGTCATTTTCCAGGAACGGAATCATCGCCGTCGCAATGGAAACAACCTGCTTCGGTGAAACGTCCATATAATCCACGAAATCACGCCGTGCCAAAACGGTTTCCTCATGATGGCGCGCCGTTACGCGTTCGTTCTTGAACCAGTTGTTTTTATCCAACGGCTCATTTGCCTGCGCAATAGTGATATTGTCTTCTTCATCCGCTGTCAAGTAACGGACATCTTCCGTCACGCATTTCTTGACTTTGTCCACTTTGCGGTACGGCGTTTCCATAAAACCAAATTGATTGATACGTGCGTAATTGGACAATGAACCGATCAAACCGATATTCGGGCCTTCCGGCGTTTCAATCGGGCACATACGGCCATAATGGGAATTATGTACATCGCGCACTTCAAAACCTGCGCGCTCGCGAGAAAGACCGCCCGGCCCGAGCGCTGAAAGGCGGCGTTTATGCGTAAGCTCGGACAAGGGATTGTGCTGATCCATGAACTGTGAGAGCTGGGATGAACCGAAAAACTCCTTGATTGCCGCGACTACCGGACGAATATTAATCAACGCTTGCGGCGTGATTACATCAACATCCTGGATCGTCATACGTTCACGCACGACACGTTCCATGCGCGAAAGACCGATACGAAATTGATTCTGCAATAGTTCGCCCACGGAACGGACGCGACGATTGCCCAAGTGGTCAATATCGTCTGTTGTTCCAATACCATCCACAAGATTCAAAAGATAGTTAATCGACGCCATGATATCGCCGCGAGTGATTGTTCGATAGTGATATTCGAGCGTCGGGGAGCAAAGCATCTTAATGCGTGGCCGATCTTCCATCCCGCTGCGAATGAAAAGCGCGATATCCCCCTCTTCCCCGAAAATCGCACTCTCACGCTCTGCGTCCACAGCATCAAGCATGGAATCATCTACAACGACATCGGCAGGAATAACGATTTCTCCCGTTTCATGATCAACCAACGGCTCGGCTAGCACATGGCCGAGCAACCGGCGTTTCCATCCCAGTTTCTTCGTCAGCTTGTAACGTCCAACCGTAGCCAAATCATACCGTTTCGGGTCAAAAAACAACGCTTTCAAAAGCTGCTGCGCGTTATCGGCAGTTGCCAGTTCTCCTGGACGGAGTCTGCGATAGATTTCCTTCAACGCATCTTCTTTTGTCGGAGTTTTTTCCTTGTCTTTTTCATGCTCCATCTCGCGCTCAAGTGTCGACTTAATCAACGGATGATTGTCGAAAAGCTCGAGAATTTCTTCGTCCGTCGAATAACCAAGCGCTCGAACAAGCACTGTAACGGGTAGTTTACGCGTACGATCAATACGTACCGATAAAACATCATTGACATCTGTCTCCAACTCAATCCATGCTCCACGGTTTGGAATGACCGTCGCCGCATACAATTTTTTTCCGGACGTGTCAATCGTTTCATTATAGTAAGCTCCCGGTGAACGAACGAGCTGGCTGACAATGACACGCTCGGCACCGTTGATAATGAACGTGCCGGTATCCGTCATGAGCGGGAAATCGCCCATAAACACTTCCTGTTCCTTGATTTCGCCTGTTTCCTTGTTTGCAAGGCGAACAACAACACGAAGCGGCGCGGCGTAAGTCACGTCGCGTTCCTTGCATTCATCCAGCTCATACTTCGGAGTTCCGAGGGAAAAATCTTCAAAGGAAAGCACAAGATTTTCCGTGAAATCCTGAATAGGGGAAATATCGCGGAAAATCTCGCGCATCCCCTCCTGCATGAACCATTTGTAGGAATTTCGTTGAATATCAAGAAGATGAGGCATCTCCATGACTTCTTTGATCTTGGCATAGCTATATCTGGTTCTTTTGCCTACCGGCACAGGATTAAACATGAAATCCTTCACTCCTTTGCCAAATTTCGGTACACAGCAGAAAAGAGAAGCGCACAAAAAGCGGAAAAGGAAATCTAAAACACGAAAAGACAAGGCTTTTTTGTCATTTAAAACCTTGCCGCAACCTTTCTCATATTCCGTTTCTGCCCGTTATCGTTCATATTCCATTGACCCACGCGATCATTATTCGGATGGCAGGAAATAATATTCTTCGCTTTCTGCAATCAGATATATTATCATACAACAAATATCGTGTCAAGAATACAACAACAATTTTTCAAAACCCCTCACGGACTTACCATGGATATTCCAATATATATATCTCCAAGTCCTGACGTCCAAACGCAAGGGCCTCCTCATGGGTGTCGAAAGCGACATCGATAATATTTCCAACGATGGTGCCGCCCGTGTCCTCGGCAACTGCCTCGCCGTACCCCGGAATATAGACGCGTGTCCCCAAAGGAATGAAAGAAGGGTCAACAGCGATGACGCCCTTGCGCAATCGTGTTCCGCTGGCAGTGTAATGACTGCAGCCGGGATCGTACGCGCTATACGCCGTCGCGGAAACATAAACGACTTTTCCTTCCTTCACGGCTTTTTCATGCAGTTCCTTTTCGTAAGCCGCTGTCTTTTTCGTAGCCTCGCGCTCCGCTTGTTCCCGTTTTTCCGTTTCTTTTGCCGCCTCCGGCGCCTTTTTCAAATCCTTTTTCTTTAACTCTGCTCTTGTGATCGGCCCGCAGATACCATCCACCTCGAGGTCCCTGTCGCGCTGGAATTGGCGCACTGCCTCCGCCGTTTTTTTGTCATAAAAGCCGCTTGGCTTTCCGTCCAAATATTCAAGTTCAATCAATATTGTCTGCAATTCCCGCACCGCTTCACCGCGCGAACCTTCCCGCAGCAACATCGGGGCAGCGAACGTCGTCTGGCAAAACAGAAAAATGGCAAACAATAACGATGCCATCAAAGAATAATTTCTTTTCATCACGCCTCACCTCGTAATGGAATTATCGTTGAAACATGAAGACACTTTGCTTAAATTTTCTGCACATTCTTTACTATTATATCGTGTCGACACAGCAATGTCAAAAATACAAAAAGACGGCCAATTATCGGTCGTCTTTCTGCGTCTGTTCCAATTTTTTCAGATAATCCCAGTCTTCCGAGGTAAGCTCGGCTGTTGCGAGCAAATCGGGCCGTCGTTCAAATGTAAGCCGAAGCGACTCACGTCTTCGCCACAAGGCAATTTTTGCATGGTCGCCAGAAAATAACACTTCCGGCACGACCTTCCCGTGATAATCACGCGGACGCGTATATTGCGGATATTCGAGCAATCCGTGATAAAACGAATCTGTCGGCGCAGATTCCTCAGACCCCAGCACCCTGGGCAGCATCCTCGCAACTGCATCAACCATAACCATCGCCGGAAGCTCGCCGCCTGTCAGCACATAGTCCCCAATGGACAGTATCTCGTCCGCCAGTTCTGTGATTCTTGCGTCAAAGCCCTCGTAATGACCGCAAATAAAAATAAGTTGATTGAACGCAGAAAGCTCTTTCGCTTTGTTTTGGGTAAAAACTTCCCCGTCCGGGCTCATCAGCAACACACGCCGTCGCTCGAAGTGCGTCGTTTCCAACAAAAAACGCAAAGCACGGAACATTGGCTCAGGCTTCAGAACCATGCCGCTTCCGCCGCCGAAGGGAGAATCATCGACATGCTTATGTTTGTCAAACGCAAAATCACGCGGATTCAAAATATGTATATCGAGAATGCCGTTATCCTTTGCACGGCGGATAATACTGTCGTCAAAAGGCCCAAAAAACATAGACGGGAACAACGATACAAAATCGACACGCATCATTTTGTCCCTTCCGGCATCAAAACGACCATGCGGCCATCTTCGATCGAGATTTCCTTGACCACTTTTTTCAATGCAGGAACCAGTACATCCTCGGCTCTTCCCGGAAGCGATACAACATAAACGTCATTGCTTCCCGTCCGAATCACATCTGTAACGGTGCCGAGCACGGTTCCATCCGTCTCTTCCACCGAGAGTCCAATAATATCTGAAATATAATACTCGCCGTCTTTGAGAGGCATCGCCTCCGAACGGTCCACGGAAACAAAAGCGCCCGTCAACGCAGCCGCATCCTCGCGCGTAGCAATGCTGTCAAAAACCATCAATACATGTTTTTTTTGATAGCGGACGCTTTTGATTTTTGCAAGCCTGTCGTCGATATAGCATTGCTTCATCCCGTCGAACCGTTCAGGAAAGTCTGTCATAGGAATGATCTTCATTTCACCTTTAACGCCGTGGGGCGCGCCGATTTTTCCTATAACAATGCGGGAGTCAGCTTCGGATGGCGATGACTTTTCCATCTTCAATCAAAACCTCAACATTCATCATCGCGTGGAAATCGTCCCCGACTTTCACTTCAACCTGCCGTTCCAACTGCCCTTGCACAATTTCCGCGCCAAGCGCAAGCTTGGCTATATCGGCAAGTTTCTGTTCCGTATCCGCCTTGAACATTTCGCGTTGCTGCCGTTCCGCTCCGAAATGCTGGCGAATTGCCTGAAGCGCTTGAAGGTTGCCTTGCGCCTGCTCCTGTATAACCCGTTTTTCTTCGATGTCAAGTTGCTGAAGCTCCATCGTGACCTGATTCAGCTTTTGCGACAAATCGTCGCTGATACGTTTCCTGAGCTTTTCTGTCAGCTTTGCCTTGATCGTGACCGGCATTTTCAAGCTAATGCTGTCCATTTCGTCTCCTTTCCCGTCGGACTTCCCGACAAAAACAGCGGCAATCGCCAAAAGGCGCATTGCCGCACATCGTTCAGATAATCTCCACAGTAACCCTTTGGTTCTCACGGGTGGCCGCGGCCTTGACAACCGTCCGCATCGCCTTTGCAATGCGCCCCTGCTTGCCGATGACCTTCCCCATATCTTCCTGCGCAACATGCAGCTCAAACACGGTCATGCGATCTTCGTCCTTTTCCTCGACGATGACCGCTTCCGGATGATCCACAAGTGCCTTGGCAATAATTTCAACGATTTCTTTCATGTTAATTCCTCTTTCTCAGGGAAAAGACGACTCCGCAGAGAACTCACTTACTTCTCCTGCTTTTTCGCATGCTTCAAAGCGTCGAACTTTGCCATGATTCCCTTATGGCTAAGCAACGAGCGCACCGTGTCCGTAGGCTGCGCGCCCTTCTGGAGCCAGCCAAGCACCTTCTCCTCATCCACATTGACCACTGCCGGCTCTTTCGTGGAATCATAGTTGCCTACGATCTCGATAAAGCGGCCATCGCGCGGCGCACGAGAATCGGCAACGACGATGCGGTAAAACGGATGCTTCTTAGCGCCCATACGGTTCAAACGAATTTTGACTGCCATTTGTATTCACCTCCTTGCATAGCAAAAAATTGCTCCAATATAATATTAGAAAAGCAGAAAAACGACGCTCCCAATGTTTATGTCATGGGAGAAACGGCAGACGGAACCTTGAAAGCCCCTTCCCCTGCAGTTTTTTCATCTTTTTCATCATTTTCCGCATTTCGGCGAATTGTTTCAAAACCTTGTTGACGTCCTGCACGCGCGTTCCGCTTCCCATCGCGATACGCTTTCGGCGGCTGCCGTTGACAATCGAAATATCGGCGCGTTCCGCCGGAGTCATGGAGCGAATGATGGCCTCAACGTGCCTGATCTCTTTTCCGTTGAGGTCGACATCGACGCCTTCGAGTTGCTTTTTGACATTGCCCATGCCCGGCAGCATTCCCAAAATATCCCCAAAAGAACCCATTTTTCGGATTTGCTGAAGCTGGTCGAGAAAATCATCCAACGTAAACTCATTCTTGCGAAGCTTTTTCTCGATCTTCTTGGCTTCCTCGGCGTCATATACGCTCTGCGCTTTCTCGATTAGCGAAAGCACATCGCCCATGCCGAGAATACGGGAAGCCATACGGTCGGGATAGAAAGGCTCAAGCGCATCCAGTTTCTCGCCCATACCGACAAATTTGATTGGGCAACCAGTAACAGCTTTGACCGAAAGCGCCGCGCCGCCGCGTGCGTCGCCGTCCATTTTCGTCAGCGCCACGCCGTCCACGCCGAGTTCCCTATGAAAACTCTCAGCGACGTTTACGGCATCTTGGCCCGTCATTGCATCGACAACGAGCAAAATTTCATGCGGCGAAACCTCCGCTTTGACCGAACGAAGCTCCTGCATCAATTCTTCATTGATATGAAGACGCCCCGCCGTATCAATCAGCACTACATCAAGCGCATGGGACGCCGCGTAAGGCAACGCGCTTTTCGCAATCGTCACCGCGTCCGTTCCCGGATCCATCGAGAATACGGGAATCCCCAGCTGCTCGCCAAGTACTTGAAGCTGTTTCACAGCGGCCGGACGATAAATGTCATCTGCCACCAGCAGCGGGTGCTTGCCCTGTTTTTTCAGAAGACGCGCCAGCTTTCCTGCCGTGGTCGTCTTGCCCGACCCTTGCAGTCCGACCATCATGACAATCGTCGGCGGCTGTGGCGAAATATTGATTTTGCTCTGTTCTCCCCCCATTAATTCCGTCAACTCTTCATTGACGATACTAATGACGGCCTGCGCGGGCGTCAGCGTATCCAAAACTTCCTGCCCAACGGCGCGTTCCTTCACACGCTTGACAAAATCCTTGACGACCTTGAAATTGACGTCCGCTTCCAAAAGCGCCATGCGGACATCGCGCATGGCCTCGTTGACGTCTTCATCCGTCAGCTTCCCGTGGCTTCGGAGCTTTTTGAACGTCTCCTGCAAACGGTCGGCCAATCCCTCAAAAATCATTTTATATCCTCCCGGCCCGCAAACGGAGCCAGCCGTTCCAGCAATCTATTTCTTGCCGCTTCATCCTTCGTTTCCAAGGCAAGAAGCTCGTCGTAAACTTCTCCGAGCATTCTCTGGTCACGTTCTCTGCGCGCGAGTAATCCGAGCCGCAATTCATAACCTTCCATCGCCTGCTCCGAACGGTGAAGCGTATCATGCACAGCCTGCCGCGAAATACCAAGCGCCTCGCCGATTTCCGACAGTGAATAATCCTCAAGCAAACTCATCGACAAACATTTCTGCTGCTTTTTCGTCAAAAGCGCACCATAAAGGTCGAAAAGAGCCGATCGGCGTAAAAATTCTTCCAGCATTACCTTCACCTATGACAAAACAGCGCCGTTTTCCGTCCGACGTTGGACAGTATAACGGATAATGTTTCCCCTGTCAAGCATTTTTCCTTGTCAGCAAAAAAAATAAAAAGACCGCCTTCCTGAAAAAGCGGTCTTCATAGTCCAACTCCCGGTTATTCCACCGGCGGAACATCCTTTTCCTCCAAACGCATGAGCATAAAGCAATAGTCCGAAAGGCGGTTGATATAGAGGCGGTCAACCTCGGCAACCTCCTCCTCCTTCGCGAGGCGGAGCATTTGACGTTCTGCACGCCGCGCAATCGTCCGTGCGAGGTCGAGCATCGCGCCGCCCTTGGTATTGCCGGGAATCAGGAAGCAACCAAGCGCGCCGACTTCATTTTCAATGCGATCCATTTCCTTTTCCATATCCTTGATATGGTACTCGTTGATCATCGGACGAGCGCCGACGCTGGCAAGATCTGCCATGAAGTTCGGAATGTCCCGTTGGAGCGCGAGAATCAGTTGTTTGACTTCCTTGTTCTCGCAAAACGCCCGTGCCATGCCCAAAGCGGAATTCATTTCGTCAATCGTGCCATAGGTCTCAACGCGGATGGAATCCTTGTCCACACGCTGCCCAGTGTAAAGGCTCGTCTGGCCTTTGTCCCCTGTTTTTGTGTAAACACCCATGCTCTTTTCACCTCGTTCAAAAAATTTTCATATTGTGTCAGATTGAATCAATCGAAAATCTCGGTCTCGTTGAAGAAAATGTGAATCTCGCGCGCCGCGCTCTCCGGACTGTCCGAAGCATGGACAGCGTTCTCTCCTTTGCTCGTCGCATACAGCTTGCGAATCGTTCCCTCCGCCGCTTCCTTCGGATCGGTCTTGCCGTTGAGCTCGCGCACCTTTGCAATAGCGTTGTCGCCAGCGAGCACCATCGCCACAATCGGGCCAGAAGTCATGAAACTTTCCAATTCCTCATAATACGGACGCCCGATATGCTCTTCGTAATGTTTCGCGGCGACTTCCTTCGACATTTTCATCATGCGGACAGCGAGCAGACGAAGACCAGCTCCCTCGTAGATTTTGATGATGTCGCCTGTATGCCCCGCCTTGAACGCGTCCGGCTTTACCAATACCAATGTTTTTTCCATGAATCGTATCTCCTTTTGTTTTTAGTATTATTTTAACCGGCCTCTATTATAAATTCCCTGCAAAAAAATGTAAAGACAAAGGTCAATCATTCCAATTCATCTTCTCTCCCTTTAGGCACCGAATCCTTTGCGCATGTATCCATTCACCGATCTCCTTGTTGTGCAGGTTTGCGGGGGCACTCTTCCCGCTGACGGAAAGCAACTTGCCGATAAGGAATTCATATTGCTTCAAGTAAGGCGGCAAATCCCCATGATCAACAAGGAACACCTGCAGGACGTCCTTTGCCGGCACAGGCAAACGGGAAAGACGGATAAGTAAATCCACAATTTTCCCCGACTTTTTCAGCCGGGGGGCACGCATGTGTTCTGCAATGACAAAATCCGCGACGCGTCTCCAAAGCTTTGGAAATCCCATGCGGCGGTTCCATTTCTCCAATACCGCCAGTCCCCTTACTTCATGCCCGTAATGATGCGGCAAAAGCGCCTCAGGTGTCGCACCTTTTCCGATATCATGTACGAGGGCCGCAAAACGCACAACTGGATTCTCCGTCCGGCACGCGACCGCGTCCACTGTCGCCATCGTATGCTCGAACGCATCCCCTTCGGGATGGAATTCCTTCGGCTGCGTCTTGCCAATCAATGCGAAAATTTCCGGAAAAATCAAATCCAGCAAATCCGCAGAAAGAAGTGAACGGAAAAAAGCGGAAGGAATGGATGCGGCAAGGGCGCGCGACAACTCGGCAAAAATCCGTTCCTGCGGCTCTCCTGCCAATTCTTCCCTGCATAATCGCATATATTGAATGGTACATGGTGCAATATCATAACCAAACTCCGCCGCCTGCCTCGCCGCCCGCAGCGCCCGCACAGGATCTTCCGTAAAACAACTTGAAACGGCACGGATAATACCACATTCAACATCTTTTTTCCCACCGAAAAGGTCGATCAGCTTTGAAGGAGTCCCATCCGCAAAAAGTTCCAATGCCATCGAATTTATTGTTGTATCGCGCCTTGAAAGATCGTCTTCCAGCGTGACCTTTGGATTGAACCGGACGCAAAATCCTCGGTAACCTTTCCCTGTTTTCCGTTCCGTCCGGGCGAACGCAATTTCCGAAGCCACCCCGTCGACATGAAGCAAAAACACAGGAAATGAACGTCCAACTTTTTGTGCTTCCGGAAAAAGCGAAAGGAACTTTTCTTCTTTTACTCCGGATATGACATAATCCTTGTCTTTCGGGGTTACACCACGCAAAGAATCGCGCACCCAGCCACCGACTACGGCAATCCGTCCCCCTTCCATGCGTATCTGTCGTACAAGCTCCGATTCCTTCATATTGCCACCTTCGATTACAAACAAAATATCGAAATATGAAAAAGACTGTCGCCTATCCGTTTGGATATATGCGACAGTCCTTCTTTCCCAAGTCTTTATTTTTTGTCGACCTTGGTGATATCAGCTGCGAACCATTTCTGCGAAATCTTCGCCATAGTGCCGTCCTTGCGCATTTCGTCCAGCACCTTCTGCACTTTGTCACGAAGTTCCTTGTCATCCTTGCGGAAACCGACGCCAAACTGCGCCGAAGGTCCGACAGTTACGTCCACCGCCTCAAGCTTGCCAGGATGCTTGCTCATGTAATAACGGCCGATAATCTCATCGCAAACCACCGCATCAATACGCCCGTTTTCCAAATCCATGAACGCCGACAGATAATCCTGATACTTCTTGAATTCCTTGAAAGTGCCTGTCAACTCCGGCTTCCCGTCCAAATACTCCTCGATAGTTCCGCCGCCGCTTTGCGTCGCAACAATCTTGCCCGCCAGTGTCAACTCGCCTTTGATATCTGCATTCTTGCCCGCCGCACGAAAGATAATGAAACGGTTGTTCATGTATGGGGCACTGAAAAGGATATTCTCTTTACGCTTCTCGGTGATGTCGAGACCGTTCCAAAGCATATCGACGCGTCCGCTTTTCAGCTCTGCCTCTTTGCTCGCCCAGTCAATCGGCTTGAAATCGACCTTCGTATTCAAACGCTTCGCAGCTTCCGTTGCGAGATCGATGTCAAAGCCAACAATCTTGTTGTTCTCATCCACAAAACCCATCGGCGGGAAATTGTCATCCAACCCGAGGACAATCGGCTTTGTCGCTTCCTTCTTCTCCGCCGGCTTTTGTCCCCCGCCGCACCCGACGAGCAACCCGCAGGCAAGCGCGACCAACATCAGCACCGCAAACAGTTTCTTCATTTCAATCCTTCCTCCCCAAAAAACATAATTATATTTTCATTTGCTCGAAGCATCCCGCAGAAGTTTTTCATCTGCAAAAAATTTCCCCGCGCAAGGAAAATATACTTCTTCGGAAATCGACGGCCTTTCGCCAATCTCCACATGAATTGTTCCCCCCGACTGCAAAACATCCAGCCGTGTAAGCCCGCGTATCCGCGCAAGCCAAAGTCCCAACGCAAAGCTGCCCGAACCGCATGCCTGCTCGAACACGAAACTTTTCGCAGCAGGCACGGCAACATACGGACAAATTGAAAACTCTTTGTTCCCATTTTCACGATACGGAATAATCCCATAAGCATCTGACACGATATGTTTTGTCAATTGTTTCAGTAATGCATCATAAGTTTCCTGTGAAAACGGTTCCGACTCAATGCAAAAATGGCAAATACCCGAAAGCTCGACAATCGCGCCGTGATACGTGACACCCGCTGAGGAAAGCTCAATCTCCAAGATTCTCGCTTTTGGCGACAGTTCAACCGTTCCGCGCCACCTTCCCGGCGCAACTGATTCCGCAGAGACGCGAAGAGGACTCTCCGAACCGGAGCATTCAACGAAAAAAGGCGTCCCCGTCGCACGAAGTCCGCGCATAACTGCCAACGCACCAAGTGCCAGCGACGCATTTCCGCAAAACTCATCGCCTGCCATCTCCACGCGAAGCGCGGAAACTTCAGACAACGGCGGCACAAGAAAGCCGACCTGCTCCGCCGCCAAGACCTCGTCGTTCATCAAATATCGCGCAAGCCTCGCACGTACAAAAACCGATACGTCGTCTTCAACAAAAACCGTTGTATTTCGGCAAGGACTCGCCTTGACAAAACGAAACTCCATCGATTCTTTCCTCCGCTAAAGCACTGTCGATATTATAACGAAACATCCGCCTTTTTGCAAGAGCCGTGCCTTGTCAAAGATATGCCCAAAATCCCAGGCAACAGAAAATTTAGCATAAAAAAGACATGAGTGCGCAACCCATCTCTTTATCTTTCTCGATTATTCCTCGTCCACCTCAATAGGTTCACATTTCGCGCAGATCGCAAGGCAGCAGCCCACCAAAAGGACGACGCCCACCGCGAGCCCGGCGAAGCCGTTTTTCGTGAAACCGTCCACAATATATCCGACAAAGCAGCATGCACAAACGAGAAGTACATACGGAATCTGCGTGCTGACATGTTCGATATGATGGCACTGCGCACCTGCCGAGGCGAGAATTGTCGTATCGGAAATCGGCGAAGCGTGATCGCCTGCAACCGCGCCCGACAACACCGCCGCAACCATCAGCACCAACATTTCATACTGCTCCAAACCGACGACGGCAACCGCAATCGGAATCAAGATACCGAATGTCCCCCAAGACGTCCCGGTGGAAAAAGCCAAGAAGCCTGCGACGACAAAAAATATCGCCGGAAGGAAAAGCCCCACCGAGGAATTCATCTGCACGAGCTGGCCGACATAACCGCCTAGATTCAGATATTTGTCACTTACGATCCCCGACATGGTCCACGCGAGGCAGAGAATGAACACCGCCGGAACCATCGCCTTGAAACCGAGCACGAAACAGTCGCAGAACTGGTTGAAGCGAAGCACTCCCCGCGGCAGATACAGAAGAGCAACGAATACAAAAGAAATGAACGAACCGAGCACCAGCGCCTTCGCCGAATCGCAGTCGGCAAAAGCGTCGGCAATGGACTTTCCCTCCATGATGCCGCCGGTATAAAGCATACCGAACACACAGGCCCCAATCAGTACAATAATCGGAAGCATCAAGTCAAAAACAGTGCCGTTGCCGAGTGACACCGCTTCGCTCTTGTTGCTTTCGTCCTCGTATTCCTTGGACACAATAAATTCCTTGCGGTTTTCACGAACAACTTTGCCCATTGTTGCAAAATCGCGGCCTGTCCAAGTGATAAACAGCATGAAAAGCATCGTCAAAATCGCATAGAGATTCACGGGAATCGTCCGAAGGAACAACGCGAAGCCGTCAATCGACGTGCCCTCCGGCAACGAAGAACCCACAGCCGCCGCCCAGCTCGAAACCGGCGCGAGAATGCAGACAGGCGCCGCCGTCGCGTCAATAATATAGGCGAGCTTCGCCCGTGAGACCTTGAACCGGTCTGTAATCGGCCGCATGACCGTTCCGACTGTCAGGCAGTTGAAATAGTCGTCGATAAAAATGATGATGCCGAGGAGCGCCGTCAGGAAAAGCGCGCTGCGCTTCCCGTGAATTTGCTCTCCTGCCCATCTGCCATAAGCTTCCGTTGCGCCTGAACGCGAAATCGCCGCGACAAGAATGCCGAGCACGACGAGGAAAACAAGGATATTGACATTCCCGCCAACTTTTTCCTCCATGACCGCGAACATCGTCAAAATCGCCTGAATGACGTTGAAGTGGGAATACAGCATCGCCCCGGAGAAAATGCCGATCAACAGCGACATATAGACTTCCTTCGTCGCCAACGCCAGCACAATTGTCAAAATCGGGGGAAAAACAGACCAAATTGTTTCCGCCATGAAAACTCGCTTCCTTCTCTGCTAATTTGCCCTCCCTATTGGGAGGGGAACCCGCCGCAGGCGGTGGGTGAGGTTTTCTGCCAGCTTCACAAAAACTCATCCGTTACGCTTCGCGCTGCCAAGAAACGTGCTGCTGGCATGGTTCTCCCCAGGGGAAGGCATTTTACTTGACTACAACATTGACCAGCTTGCCCGGCACCGCGATGACCTTCATGACTGTCTTTCCTTCGGTATACTGCTGTACCTTTGGCTGGGCCAGCGCCGCTTTTTCCATGGCCGTCTTATCAAGCTCCGCCGGGACGATGATGCGGTCGCGAACCTTGCCATTGATTTGCAGCACAATCTCAATCTCGTCTTCCTTCATAGCCGCCTCATCATAGGTCGGCCACTTCTGTGCGTGGACGCTGCTTTCGCCGCCGATTTCGCTCCACATTTCCTCGGTGATATGCGGAGAGAAAGGCGCCAGCAGCTTGAGGAGTGCCATCACGACTTCGCGGACCAGTCCCGCGTTGACCGTTTCCAAATCTTGGAACGTATAAAGCGCATTGACAAGTTCCATGATCGAACTGATCGCCGTGTTGAAGGTGAAGCGGTTTTCCACGTCGTCGGTGACTTTCGCGATGGTCTGGTGCAGGACGCGGCGAAGCGCCGTTTCCTCCTTCGTCAGTTTCGAGACGTCATAGTCGTCTTTGCCCTCTTTGACCAGCGGCGCGAACTGCCCGACGATGCGCCAGACGCGGTTCAGGAAACGCCACGCGCCCTCCACGCCTTGGTCGCTCCATTCGAGGTCGCGCTCCGGCGGCGCGGCGAACAGGATAAAGAGCCGCGCCGTGTCCGCGCCGTACTTCGCAATGATTTCTTCCGGCGAAACGACGTTGCCCTTCGACTTCGACATTTTCGCGCCGTCCTTGATGACCATGCCCTGCGTCAAAAG
>CAMVJN010000029.1 GCA_947167825.1 uncultured Selenomonadales bacterium
AACAACGGGAAAAGATTGCTCATCGTGACGCCGGAATCAATAATGTCCTCGCAGACAATCACATGACGGTCTCTCATATCCGCATCGGCGTCCTTGCGGATCTTGACCGACCCGCTGGTCGTGGTTCCCGATCCATAGCTGGATACGACCATGAAATCGAGCTGCATCGAGGTATTGATATGGCGTATGAGATCCGTCGTGAATACGGACGCGCCCTTCAGGATGCCGATAACCAGCGGGTCCTTGCCCTCGTAGTCCCGCGTCAATTCTGCGCCAAGCTCCGAAACCCGCTTCGCAATTTGTGCCTCGGTGTAAAGCACGCTTTTCAGATCGTCGGTCAACATGTCATTTCTCCTCCCATTTTTTCTTCGCTGCCATCATCCCACACCATGCGAAACGCAATCCTGCGCCGCGTCTCTGCCGTTACCAATGCGACGGCCGCCCGCCGGACGCCGCCCACCCAGAAAATCTCGTCGCCCGCCGCAAAAATCGGCACACGTTCCCGCAACTCACGCGGAATTTTCCGGTCAATCAAAAGCGATTTGACCTTTTGCCGCCCGCCGTTTTCCAAACGGAAGGAATCCCCCTCCTGTCGGCTGCGCAAAACAAGCGTTGACGACATGGATTCGAGGACGTCAAGGTCTGCAAGGGCCAGCCGCGAATCCGTCGGATTTTCCGCCCCCTCCGACGACGAAGCATAAACCGTAAGCCCGATTTCCTCGACCCGCGTAACACCAAAAAGAGCCAGCGGCCTCCCTGGCCACGAAACGCCCTGTTTCGCCGCACGCCGAAGGACGACTTTATCATAGCGGCATTCAGCCTCGCCGCCTTCAGGAAGCGTCAATTTCTTTCCCGTCTCACCAAAGCGGCAAAATTCATCCAACGCCTCGTAATGGGAAAAACCGAGCGACAATCGAAGCCCTAATGTCTCCGCCGCCCGCCGCAAAAGCGCCTTTCGCAGAGCCGCATGCCCTGCGCCGTAGGCCTTCCGATGCAGGATAATCTCCCCGCTTCTTTCTTCCGCCGCTTGAGTCCATACCGCGCTTGCCGCTTCCCGCAAGAACCCAGCCGTCTCCGCTTCCGCTGCCGCCAAACGGCAAAGCGCGTCGTCCAGCGACGGACGATAGCGGCGCAGCATCGGCAAAAGTTCCAGCCGGATACGGTTCCGCTCCGCGTCGGGCAGGAAATTCGTCTCGTCCTGTCGCGGCTGCAAGCCTTTGTCCCGGCAATATTCCGCAATCTCCTCCCGGGACAAAAAAAGCAACGGACGAACAATCCTCCCCGAACGCGGCCGCATGCCCGCCAAACCGTCAATCCCGGCGCCGCGCAAAATGTGCATGAGCACCGTTTCCGCTTGGTCGCCTGCATGATGCCCCGTAGCAATCAGCGCATCAGCGCCCATTTTTTTCGCCGTTTCGGCCAAAAACGCATACCGCCGCTCCCGCGCCGCCGTTTCCAGGGAAATCCTCGCACGCTTCGCATAAGCTGGAATGTCTTCTTGCACAAGGCTACACGGCACTCCTTCTTGCTCCGCGAAGGCGCATACAAACTCTGCGTCCGCAAGCGACGCGGCGCCGCGAATCCCATGCTCAAAATGCGCAATCCGAAGTGAAAGCCGCCACTTTTCCCGGAGCGAAAGAAGAATTGACGCCAAAGCAAGCGAATCCGGGCCGCCGGAACAGGCAACGACAATCCGGCTGCCCGGCGCAAAAATCCCATGCCGCCTCACAAACGCTTCGACACGGCTTTCCAGTTCCATCCTGTCGTTTTCCTTTCCTGCCCCTAAACCAAGAAAAAGCACCCTTTGCAGAGTGCTTTCTTTTTGATTTTAGCCCGAACGCCTCGAACCCCGGCCTCCCCGCTTGGAATCCGTCTTCCGGCGCAAATCGGTCAATCTCTCATCACTGTCCTTCAGAAATTTCGACAGCTTATCCTCAAAAGAAACAGGTCCGGCGGAAAAACGTCCGGCCGGCTTGGCTCGAAAATCATTTCCGGCAGGACGGCGGGGCGCACGCGAAACCGACTGCGGATTTCCTCCATCGACGGCTTCCGTTTTTTTAGGCTGCAAACGTTTGATGGAAAGACCAATCTTTCCCTTGTCGTCCACATTCAGAACCTTCACTTTGACCGTCTGGCCCACTTTCAGAAAATCATTGATATCGTTTACATAGACATCCGCAACCTCAGAAATATGGACAAGTCCCACCTTCCCGTCCGCCAAATCGACAAACGCGCCAAACTTCGTGATGCCGGTAACCTTGCCTTCCACCACGCCGCCAACTTCAACTGACAAAACCCGTTCCTCCTCATATTTATAAAAATCTGTTTCATTATACCTTCGCTATTCCGCCCCTGTCAAGGAAAAGGAATAGACGCAGAGCCGCCGTTTTTGTTATTTTTTCGCCGCAATATACGGCATCTCCCCATGGCGCGTCATCCCGAGTTCTTCTCTCGCAACCTTCTCGATATACTCCGGCTTTTGCAGCCCATCACGTTCTTCCTTCAGCGCCGCATTCCGATTTCGCGCCTCTTCCAGCCGCGAAATCGCAACGGCCCGGTCCTCCTCGACCTCGTTGAGATGCGATTGCTGCATACAAAACGTATACCCGAACCCGATGACCCAAAACGCCACGATAACGGCAAAAATACTCGGCGACCATCCGCCGCGTTTTTCTTCCATCCCATTTTGCCCCGCTTTCCTGTCTCCTGTAATCTTCCCCTGCCAAGGGCACGACTTTATAATACTAATATTTCACGCAACTTGCAAGAAAAAAACGCTGATTTCGGCAAATTGCCGTGATTATTTTTCCGTAAACTGGAAATAATCGGTATTGACAATCCTGCGGAAAACCGAATGGCAACTCTCGCAATAAAAATGATCCCAGACATTCTCCATATCCGGTTTTCCATCCACCAGATGCACCGCCCGCCCTTCGACGTAATCCATCATGGCTCCGCAGCGCGGGCATTGGCATTGATTGTTCTCATTGCGCTTCAGTATCATCGGCGCAAGTTCGCCGGTCGAAAGCACCTTTGACGGTGCCGGCTCTTCATCCGCCTTAAGCTTGTCCTCTTCTTCCTGCGGATACGGGAGATAAAACCCGGAGGTCAGCACCTCGCGGTAAAATACGCCGCAGGTATCGCACTCGTACTTCGGCTTGATATTCTCCATGTCCACTTCGCCGTTCACGACACGAACCGCGCCGCCCTCGACAAAACGGAAACGTTTGCCGCAGACGGGACAAGTCTCGTTTCCCTTCGGCTCTTTCGGCAATGCAATCGGGCCTCTGCCCGCCGCAGCCGATTCCCCCTTGTTCCCCTCCGAAGCATCCGATTGTTCAGCAGGCGGCGGCACAGGAATCCGATCCTCGTCCTGCTGAGGATAAGGCAAATAAAAACCGGAGGACAACACTTCGCGATAAAATACGCCGCAAGTATCGCACTCATACTTCGGCTTGATATTCTCCATGTCCACTTCGCCGTTCACGACGCGAACCGCGCCGCCCTCGACAAAACGAAAGTGTTTCCCGCAAACAGGACAGGTCTCGTTTCCCGTCGGCTCCTTCGGCAGTGCAATCGGGCCTTTTCCCGGAGGCTTTTCCGGTTCCGTCACCGCCGGCTGCGGCTCCTGTTTTTCCTCCTTGGTTTCCTCCAATGGAAAAACATCATAGTAGTCCGTCGTCAGCACCGCGCGATAATATATCTTGCAAGCATCGCAAATATAGCGTGGCTTGTAATTCTCCATATCAAGCTGTCCGCTTACAATCGCCACGGCTTCGCCGTCCTTGAACCGAAGCGGATTGCCGCACCCGGGACACGAGAAACCCCCATCGTCCCGTTTCTTTAGCTTTCTCAGCGTCATATTCTCACCCAAATGCGTTCAATATCTTTCACGCTACTCTATTTATATTCGAGACGCAGAAAAAAATCCCTGCCAAACCTTATTATCTTCCATGAATTTTTTTCAAATCCGAAAATTTCTCGAATGCCTCCGCAAAAAATTCCGCAATATCACGCGCCGCGTACGGCTTCTTCATCTCGTGCGCCGCCGCGCGCATCGCTGCAAGCTCTTCCTCCGACGAAAGCAATCGGGAAATCGCCTTTGTCAGCTTCTCTTCCGAATTCGCCCAGACCGCCGCGCCTTTTCGAGCAATATAAACGGCGTTTTCCGTCTCCGGTCCCGGAATCGGGTCGTGCAAAAGCATCGGAAGCTCGGCAGAAAGCGCTTCGCTGATGGTAAGCGCTCCCGGTTTTGTAATAATAAAATCCGAAATCGCCATAAACTCACGCACGCGCGCCGAATATCCCCAAACGAGAATCGTATGATGCGACGATGACGCCAGCTTGTCAACACGCAGGCGAAGCTTTTCGTTTTTGCCCGTCACCACGAGAATCTGGATTGGAGCGGGCACGTTTTCCAACGCCAGCAACGCCGCGTCGAGTCCCCCGATCCCGAGGCCGCCCCCCATCAAAAGCACTGTTTTTCGCTCCTGGGAAAGGCCGAGACTTTCAACAATTGCCTCCTTGTTCTCCCGCTGATGAAATTTTGACGTAACCGGAATTCCCGTCACGAATACTTTTTCCGGCGGCAGCCCCGCCGCAATCAAATCCGTCTTCATTTCCTCCCGTGCGACAAAATAGCAGTCCGCGTTCGGATATATCCACATCTGATGCACGGAATAATCGGTAATGACCGTCGCGTACAAAAATTCTTCCGGATGACGCTTTTTCCTCCAGGAAGCTGCCCCAGCGGGAAACGGATGTGTACAAATCACGGCTTTCGGGTGATACTTCTTCACAAGCGCCGCGATGTCCCGCGCCGTAAACGCGGAAATCAGGCTCTGCACGGAAAGCCCGCCGGACCGTCCGCCTGTGAACCGGTACATCAGTTCATACAAATTTGGGATGAAACGCAGCATAAAAAGATAGCACGCCTTCATGAAAGCCGTAGCCCACGAGACGCGCCACATCGTGAAATCCTCCGTATGGATCTGCACGTCGGGATATCTTGTTTTCAGCGCGTCTGCCACTGCCTCCGCCGCTTTTGTATGCCCGGAGCCGATGGACGCCGCTATAATCAGGAAATGTTTCTCCCGCATCGCCAATCCTCCTATACGGTTATTGTAACACAATCGCAGGACGTGTGGCAATCGGGACCGGCACCTTATCAAAAATATTTTAGGCGTGCCGAATGATGACACGCCTATCCGAAATCTCGATTACCGTATTCCTTTTTCCTTGCCCCATGCGCTGATCTTGTCATAGAGCGGCGTGGAAACATGGTATTCCTTCCCGAGCCGGGAAACTCGATGGACGAGCCCGTCGAACTCGGACGGCCCGCCGTGCGCCACGTCCCTCTGCATGGAAGTCTTCAGGTCCTTCGTGAAAGAATCCATGAGCTTCAGATTGACATCGACCAAGGATTCTTCAAACTCGACCCCCATGCCATGGCCCAGCGCCTCGATTTCCCGAATCAGGCCGACGAACATTTTCCTAGGCTCGCCTTCCCGCAGAAAATCCCCGCTGACCGCGTCAAAATAAAGCCCTGCCGCGCCCAACGGCGACACATAGCTGAACTTTTGCAAAGCGTCGCGCCGGATTTGGTCTGAAAAATGACCTTCAATCCCGGCTTCTGCCAAAACCGGTTCCAGTTTCTGCGCCAACGGCAACAATTTTTTCTCCTGATTCGGGCGGTACCCGTAGAAGATGCGCAAAATCGAAGCGGGCTGCGCCACAATCCCGGGCGATTCCACCATGCCGTAAATGTAAACGCAGCCGTCAAGCACCGTTACGCCCGGCAATTCCTGCTGCATGACCTCGCCTGTCCCGAACACATTCAGGAGCGGGATCACAAGCGTATCTTTCCCCGCGTGCCGCCGCGCAAACCCAATCGCCGCAGGCAAGCTGTAATACTTGAAACAGACAAAGATCACATCCGGCGTATCGTCATACTCTTCGATGGAACTGGCCTTGACCGTCTTTACGGCAAGATCGCCCCGATGCGATGTGCGAAGCGTGAGCCCGTTCTTTTGAAGCGCTTCGAGATGTGCTCCTCTGGCAATGAACGTCACCTCGTTGCCCGCAAGCGCAAGATAGCCGCCGACAATCCCGCCGACGCCGCCGGCGCCGAGAACCGCAAATTTCATAAGCATTTCCTCCTGCAGACCATCAATACAACTTTTCCAATGTCTCGTCCGCAATCTTGAACGTGTGTGTGCCTTCCTCGGGGAACGCGCGCGCCGTCACTTCCTCCTTGTAGCCCTTCATCGCCTTGATAATCTCGTCATGGATATTCGCGAAGCATTTGACGAACTTTGGCTTGAAGCCATTGGTAAATCCGAGCATGTCGTTCACGACGAGCACTTGGCCGTCGCAGCCGCTGCCTGCGCCAATACCGATAGTCGCCGCCTCGACGCTTTCCGTCACCTTCTCCGCAAGCCGTGCCGGCACGCATTCCAACACGATTGCGCAGCAACCGGCTTTGTCGAGCGCTTTCGCGTCGTCAATCAATTTTTGCGCCGTGGCGGCGTCTTTGCCCTGTACCTTGTATCCCCCAAGCTGGTTCACCGACTGCGGCGTCAGCCCGAGATGTCCGACGACGGGAATCCCGGCGGCAATCATCTTCTCAATTCCCGGGAGAATCTCCACGCCGCCTTCCAGCTTGACCGCCTGGCAGCCCGTTTCCTTCATGATCCTCCCTGCGTTTTCCACGGCCTTTTCCGCGGAAACCTGATAGCTCATGAACGGCATATCGACAACGACAAACGTGTTTTTCGCGCCACGGCATACAGCTTTTCCATGATGGATCATGTCTTCCACTGTGACCGGCAGCGTGGAGCCGTAACCGAGCATGACATTTCCCAATGAATCGCCGACAAGGATTGTGTCGATCCCCGCCTCCTCGACGAGCTGCGCCGTCGAGTAATCATAGGCTGTGAGCATCGTCACGGGAATCTTGGCGGCTTTCCTTTCCTTGAACGTGGCAACGGTAAACGATTGATTGGACATATACGGACACCTCCTCAAAATTTCGGCAAACATCAACCGAACGCTTTGCGCCCGTCTGCATACAACGAAAACCAAGCGCTCCGCTACGCGGTTCACAAAGATTTCGTAATAAAAAAAAGCTTCTTTGCCCGACGACAAAGAAGCCCGCATACAACCACGGCGACAGTCCGCGCTTTTTCCGTCCCGGTCCGAAGGATCCGGGCAGTCGCGCAATCCCGTCAAAAATCAGCATTGGCAGTATAACTCAAAGCTCCTTGATGTCATCTGTTTGCCTTTTGCAAGAATATCATACCCTCTGACGGAAAGCAATAGTCCGGGCATAAAAAATCCGCCGCTCCACAAAAAAAGCGACGGAATGTTATGCGAGGTTCAGTTGTCCATCCGATGACGGTTGATGGAGGTAAGCCCCCGGTAAATCAGCCCCAAGTCCACATCATGCCCGCGGGATTCCATGTATTTCTCCAGCTTGCGTTTCACCCGCTGGAGCGCGTTGTCAATGGACTTAACCCGGCGATGGAGATCGACGGCGATTTCCTGATAGGATTTCCCGTCCAGATACGACATCAGCACACGCCATTCAAGGTCGCTGAGAATCTCCTCCATTTTCGCCTCGATGTCGATAAATTCCTCACGGCTGATGACAAGCTCCTCCGGGTCGGCAATGCAGGCGCCGGAAAGCACGTCGAGAAGCGTCCGCTCCGAATCCTCGTCATAAATCGGCTTATTGAGCGACACATAAGAATTCAGAGGGATATGCTTTTGTCTCGTCGCCGTCTTGATGGCGGTGATAATCTGCCGCGTCACGCAAAGTTCCGCAAACGCCCGAAAAGAAGAGAGCTTATCGTTCCGAAAATCGCGGATTGCCTTATACAATCCGATCATGCCTTCCTGGATAATGTCTTCCCGATCTGCGCCGATCAAGAAATATGAACGAGCCTTGGCACGAACGAAATTCCGATACTTATGAATCAAATAATCTAATGCGGCGCGGCCCCCGGCAGTCTTAATCTTTAGAACAATCTCCTCATCGGTCAGGTTGTCGAATTCGTTAGAAACCGTTTCGTTGACAGCAATGACTGCGTCTGTTTCCATTCGATCTCCCTCCAGAAAATAATAAAGCGTTCCTATGGAACGCCTTATAGCGCACTATTAGAATTATAGCTTAGAAGACATTCCGCGTCAAGGAAGGAATCCCTAGATTTCTTGCTTCTCGCAAAAATATCGCATCGCGGCCTTTTTCCATTCCCGCACGGAATAAAAGGTTTTCCGTTCCCCCAAGCCATTTTCCGCCGAAATCCGGTCCGCAATCGACTCACAGGCCTCCCGGCTATGCGCGTGTATCATTGCGTAAAAATTATACGGCCATTCGGGCGCCCTCTCTCTCGAATAGCAATGCGAGACGGACGGCTCGCGGCTGACGGCCGCCCCGACCCCGTCCAGCCGGCCTTCGGGGACGTTCCAAATGCAGAGCGCGTTCGCAGAGAATCCGGCGCGCCGATGTTGGAGCACCGCGCCGACCCTTCGCAAGATTCCCCTCGTTTTGAGGTCTTTGAGCCTCGAAAGGAATTCCTCTTCCTCCATGCCCGCCTTCTCGGCAAGTGCGGCATAGGGTCTCGGCACGAAAGGAATACCGTCCGCCAACGCACGGACGATTTTCCGCTCCTTTTCCCCCAGCATCCCTTTCCCTCCTAGTCCAAACGAAACTGCACACGCACCTTGTATTTCTTTGCAGAGCGAAGCTCCAGCATCCTCTCCACCCCGGGCAAGCCGTGAATCTCGTCGAGGATTATTTGCCGCTGCGATTCCGACGCCGTCTGCAATGTGAACCAAAGATTGTATTCCCCTTCTCGTTCATAATTGTGCGTAATGCCGTCATATCGATTGATGGCCTCAATGACCGAGGCAAACTTGTCGGGCGACACATAGAGCGCAATCAAAGTTCCTTTGTATCCGAGCGCATCGGAATCAAAATACGCCCCCAGCCGACGCAAATATCCGTCCCGTTTAAGTTCCGTCAAACGCGCAATCAGCGTCGTTTCATCCGTGTGCAGCCGTTCCGCCAAAACGGCAAACGGACGGCTTTCCAAAGGAAACTCGCCCTGCACCGCGTTCAAAATTGCCTTGTCGAATTCCGAAAGCATGACGACCTCCGCTTCCTGCAGTTTGATACTTATCCCATGCACGGTTTCTTGACAAAAAAGCATCGAGCCGCCGCTTTGGCAAGCGAATTGCCCGATGCTCCCCTTTTTTATTATTCTATCAAAGAATCCGCGATAACGTCAAGCAATTCTGAACGTCCTTCACCTTTGAGAGAAGAATACGGCAAAATATCCAACTCCGGCACGCCAAGCGCTCGACGAATCTGCCCGATCTGCCTCCGTCCCGCATCGCGCCCCAGCTTGTCCGACTTGGTCGCAACGGGAAGCACGGGAATCCCGTTTGCCGTCAGCCAGCGGAACATATCGACGTCCGATTTCATTGGATCATGACGGATATCTATCAACTGCGCGACGAAACGAATGCTTTCCGAATGGAGCAGATATTCCTCGATAAACTTTTTCCAGGTCAGACGCTTTTCCTTGCCCGCCTTCGCGTAACCGTACCCGGGAAGATCGACGAGATAGAAGTCCCGCCGTATCTCTTCGCCCTCGATTTTCATGCCGACGTCGTAAAAATTGATAGTCTGCGTCTTGCCCGGCTGCCCGGACACATGCGCCAAATTCCGGATTCGCGTCAGCGAATTGATCAGGGACGACTTTCCGACATTCGAACGACCGATAAAAACAATTTCCGGCCGTTTCTCCGAAGGATACTGCTCCCGTTTTACCGCAGAAGCAAGATAGCGTCCTTGGGTGATGATGACGCGCTCTTTCACGGCGTCACCCACACATGGCCAAGCACCTCGTCCATCGATGTGACCGGCACAAATTCCAATTGATCCCGAATGGATTCCGGGATTTCCTCAATATCTCGAATATTTTCCTTCGGCAGAATAATCGTGCGCATACCTTCCCGGTGCGCTGCCAGCACTTTCTCCTTCAAGCCGCCGATTGGAAGCACGCGCCCGCGCAGCGTAATTTCCCCGGTCATGGCGACGTCGCTTCTCACCTTGCGGTTCGTCAGGGCAGACACCATGGCCGTCGCCATCGTGATTCCGGCGGACGGCCCATCTTTCGGCACCGCGCCTTCCGGCAAATGGATATGGATGTCATTTTTTTCATAAAAATCCTTAGGCAACTTGAACCGTTTTGATCTGCTCCGTATATAAGAAAGCCCCGCCTGCGCCGATTCCTTCATGACGTCGCCGAGCTGTCCCGTCAGAATCAGATTCCCCTTGCCCTTCAGGATGGTCACTTCCGTCGGGAGAATGTCGCCCCCGAGTTCCGTCCAAGCCATGCCGGTGACGACGCCAACCTGCGGCTCCTTTTCCGCTTTAGTATGCAAAAATTTCGGGCGTCCCAAAAAATCCTCCAGTGATTTCGCCGTTACGCTGACTCGGCTGACGTCGTCTTCGACAATACGGCGCGCCGCTTTCCGGCAAATTTCCCCCAGCTTGCGTTCCAGCTCGCGAACCCCCGCCTCGCGGGTATATTCCGAAATTACGCGTTGGAACACGCCGGCGCCCAATGAAATATTCCCGGCGGTCAGGCCGTTCTCTTTCCTCTGGCGCGGCAAAAGGTAACGTTTCGCGATTTCCAGCTTTTCCTGTTCCGTATAGCTGGAAAGCGTGATGATTTCCATACGATCCCGCAACGCACGCGGAATTCCGGCCATATCGTTGGCCGTGACAATCCAAAACACGCCGGAAAGGTCAAACGGCAAATCGACGTAATGATCCGTGAAGGAACAATTCTGCGCCGGATCGAGAACCTCCAAAAGCGCCGACGCGGGATCGCCCTGATAATCGTGCGACAGTTTGTCTATCTCGTCCAGCAAAAACACCGGATTCTTTACGCCCGAGCGGCGAATCCCTTCCATGATGCGCCCCGCCATCGCGGCGACATAAGTCCGCCGATGTCCGCGTATTTCCGCTTCGTCGCGAATGCCTCCCAACGAGGCGCGCGTGAATTTCCGCCCGACGGCACGGGCAACCGAAGAAGCCAGTGACGTCTTCCCCACGCCCGGCGGCCCGACAAGACAGAGAATCGGGGCCTTCCATCGGGCGTCATCCTTTTCGGAAGTTTTTTCCATAACAAGCTTATGCACGGCAAGATAATCGAGAATCCGTTCCTTGACCTTTTTCAGTCCGTAATGGTCATGCTCCAGTACCTGCGCCGCTTTCTTGATTTCTATCAAATCTTCCGTCGTCTCGTTCCACGGCAGTTCAATCAGGCAATCAAGATATGTGCGGATAACGGCGGTTTCCGCCGAATAACCGGACATGCCCTCCAGTCGATGGATTTCTTTCTCGATGGTCTTTTGCACCGGCTCGGGAAACTCTTTCTCCCCCAGCTGCTTTTTGTATTCTTCCACGGCGGCCTGCCTGCCGTCCTGATCTCCCAGTTCCTTCTGGATGACCTTGATCTTTTCACGCAAATAATAATCACGCTGCAGCTTTTCCATCTGCTTGTGGACTTCCGTGCCGAGCTTGTGCTCAATGGCGAGGACTTCCAATTCGTGCACGAGGATCGCGTACAGCTTTCGCATCCGATCCCCTACGTCGACAAGCTCCAGCAGCGCCTGCTTGTCTTCCACGGTCAGATTCAGATGGCTGGCAATCAAATCCGCCAATCGTCCAGAATCATCAATGATGGCAACGGAAACGAGTGCCTCCGCCGGAATCTTTCGCGTCGCCTTGACCCATTCCTCAAAACGATGGACGACGCCCCGCGTAAGCGCCTCCATTTCCAGCGACGGCGTCACCTGGTCGTGAATCGGCAGGATTTCGGCTTCGTCGTATTTTTCCAGCCCGCGGACTTTCTGGATCTGTGCCCGGCCGGTCCCTTCCACCAGCACGCGAAGAGCCCCTCCCGGCAGCTTGAAAAGCTGCCGCACTTCGGCAATCGTCCCCACTGGAAAAAGGTCGTTCGGCGCCGGTTCCTCAATATCCGCGTTTTTTTGAGCGACAAGCAAGAGGCGCCGATCCAGCAGCATCGCCTGTTCAACAGCGCCCACCGAACGCGCCCGCCCCGCATCCAAATGAATAATCATCGAAGGAAATACAACCATGCCGCGCAAAGGCAGCATAGGCATTTTTTCCGTTTCCCTCATATCGGGCTCCTTTCTTGATAAAAAAGGCACTGTCGTGAGACAGTGCCTAAACGAAGTCATCGCTTCCTCTTCCTTTAGGCAGAGGCAACGTGCTGTCTGAGCATTTGCGACGTCTTGCCCGAACTCATCGTCAAAATCGGATCGATACGATTGAGGACGACTTCCTTCGTCACACGGCATACCGATACGCCGTCGATGGACGGAAGCTCGTACATGACATTTCGCATGATATCTTCCAGTATCGCCCTGAGGCCCCGCGCCCCCGTCTTATGCTTCAAGACTTCTTTCGCAATTTCCCGCAGCGCGTCATCGTCAAATTGCAGCTTGACGCCGTCAAGGGCGAACAATTTTTGATATTGCTTCACCAAAGCGTTTTTCGGCTCGGTCAGGATCCGGACGAGAGCGTCTTCCTCCAGCGCGGACAATGTCACTACCACCGGCAACCGTCCGATGAATTCCGGAATCAGGCCGCCTTTCAGTAAATCCTCCGGAAGAATATGCTTCAAAGTTTCACCGATATTCTTTTTTTCCTTCGTGCCCATCTCAGCGCCAAAACCGATTCCCTTCTTGCCCATGCGGTCTTCGATAATTTTCTCGATTCCGTCGAATGCGCCGCCGCAAATGAACAGAATATTTGTCGTGTCTATCTGGAGCAAATCCTGATGCGGATGCTTGCGCCCGCCTTGCGGCGGCACATTGGCCAAGGTCCCTTCCAAAATCTTCAAAAGCGCCTGTTGGACGCCTTCGCCGGAAACGTCGCGGGTAATGGACATATTCTCGGACTTGCGCGCGATTTTGTCGATCTCGTCAATATAGACGATACCCTTTTCCGCTCTCTCGACATCGTAATCCGCTGCCTGTATCAGTTTCAGAAGAATGTTCTCGACATCCTCGCCGACGTAGCCCGCCTCGGTCAGGGAAGTCGCGTCCGCAATCGCGAAAGGCACGTTCAAAATACGCGCCAGGGTCTGCGCGAGAAGCGTCTTGCCGCTGCCGGTAGGCCCGAGCATCAGGATATTCGATTTCGTAAGCTCGACATCGTCTCCAGTTTTTCCGGCCGGAAGGCTGATACGCTTGTAATGATTGTAAACCGCCACGGAAAGAGCTTTCTTCGCTTCCTGCTGCCCGATGACGTATTGATCGAGAATCTTGGAAATCTCCTTGGGCTTCGGAACGCTCTGAAAATCCACTTCCTCTTCGCCGCTGAACTCTTCCTCGATAATCTCGTTGCAAAGCTCAATACACTCGTCGCAGATATAGACACCCGGGCCTGCTACGAGCTTTCTGACCTGCTCCTGCGCTTTGCCGCAGAAGGAACATTTCATCTGTCCCCTGTCATCCCCGAATTTCATTCTGCCGTGGCTCCCTTCTTGGGCACTGGTCCCAAATCAGTTCCTTACTTTTCTTCCTTTTTCGGCGGACGGTTCGCAATGACCTCGTCGATAAGGCCGTATTCCTTCGCTTCCTGCGCAGTCATGAAATTGTCGCGCTCCGTGTCCTGGATGATCTTTTCCCGGTCCTGTCCCGTATGCTTGACGAGAATGTCGTTGCCGATTTCCCGCAGGCGCAGTATTTCTCTCGCCTGAATCTGGATATCCGTGGACTGGCCCTGCGCGCCGCCCAGCGGCTGATGAATCATGATCCGGGCGAGAGGCAACGCGTACCGCTTGCCCGGCGCCCCCGCCGCCAAAAGCAGCGATCCCATGCTTGCCGCTTGGCCGATGCAGATCGTCGAGACGTCCGGCCGGATATACTGCATCGTATCGTAAATCGCCAATCCTGCCGTCACAACGCCGCCGGGACTGTTGATATAAAGGTTGATATCCTTGTCGGGATCCTCTGCCTCCAGGAACAGAAGCTGCGCCACGACCACATTGGCGACGCTGTCGTCAATCGGCCCCCCGACAAATACGATACGATCCTTCAAAAGCCGCGAATAAATATCGTAGGCGCGCTCCCCGCGGTTTGTGCGCTCCACGACCATCGGCACATAATAATTCATATTCGGTTCTTCAAAATTCATATTTGCTCTCCCCAAAAGGCGATTACTCCGCGAGATTGTCCACGATGAATTTTGCCGTCTTGCGGCGCATGACCGTGACCGCGAGGTCGTTCAGACGGCCCTGCTGGCGGACAATTTTCTGCACCTGCGCCGGCGTCGCGTTGTAAAGCTGCGCCATCATCGCAATCTCCGTGCGGATATCGTCTCCCGTGACCTCAATCTTCTCCGCCTTGGCGACAGCCTCCAGCATCAAATCCGTGCGGACATTCTTTTCCGCTGTCTCGCGGTACTGATCGCGCAGCTTCGTCATATCGCCGCCCGAA
>CAMVJN010000030.1 GCA_947167825.1 uncultured Selenomonadales bacterium
CCGCAGCCGTTCCTTTCGACATTCACCGGGGACGCGGCGCTTTATCGCCGCCCGATGGGGCGCGTGATTACGCCGCTTACGCAAATGGGTGCGAAAATCGCGGGCCGTGCGGGCGGGAAGTATCTGCCGATCACGATCCTGCCCGCCGAGAAGAAGCTGCAAGGCATTGAATATAAAATGCCGATGGCAAGCGCGCAGGTGAAATCGGCAATCCTGCTCGCGGGACTTCGCGCCGATGGCGAAACGACGGTAATCGAACCGTTTCCGTCCCGCGACCACACGGAGCGGATGCTTCGCGCTTTCGGCGCGGAGCTCCGGCAGGACGGCAACCGCGTTTCCTGCCGCGCGGTGCAAAAGCTTTCCGCGCCGGAGTCAATCGAGGTGCCCGGGGACATCAGCTCGGCGGCGTTCTGGCTCGTGGCGGCTTCGATTATCGAAGGCAGCGATCTGTTGCTGAAGAGAGTAGGCGTCAATCCGACGCGTACCGGCATACTCGAAGTCCTGCGCGACATGGGAGCGGATATTGAGCTTTTGAACGAAAGGGAGAGCGGCGGCGAGCCGATGGCGGACATTCGCGTCCGTTCGGCGAAACTCCGCGGCGTTTCCTTCGGCGGCGCCATCATTCCCAGATTGATTGACGAAATCCCGATCCTTGCGGTGGCGGCGCTCTTTGCCGACGGCGACACGGTGATCTCGGACGCGGGAGAGCTTCGCGTCAAGGAAACGGACCGGCTGCACGCCGTCGCCGTCGAGTACAACAAACTTGCGCCTTGCGTTGAGGAATCGGAGGACGGTCTCGTGATCCACGGCGGCGCAAAAAAAATCCGCCACGCGGATTGCTTCTCCTACGACGACCACCGAATGGCAATGTCGCTGGCAATCGCGGGCGCGGCGGGAGACGGCGTGGCAATCGAAAATCCGGAGTGCGTAGACATTTCGTATCCGACGTTCTATAAAACTTTGAAGAATTTGCAATCCTAACGTACATAGCCCTCCCCTCTGGGGGCGCGAAGCGCGGGAGTCCCGTGGACTCCCCGGCAGGGGACCGCGTCGGCGGTGGGTGAGGTTAAACGCTTTGTTATAAAAGGGATATTACTTTTTGGAGGAACGCAATATGAAAAAAACGGTGGCAATCGACGGGCCGGCGGGCGCGGGCAAGAGCACGATCGCGAAGCTCGTCGCCGAAAAGCTTGGCTACATCTATATCGACACGGGCGCGATGTATCGCGCGGTGGCGTGGAAAGTCCTTGACGCGGGCGCGGGCACGACGGACGAGGCGATTGTCCGGACGGCGGAAACGCTCGATGTGAGGCTGCGTTTTGTCGGCGACGCCGTGCGCGTTTTCGCGGATGATACCGATGTGACGGAGGCAATCCGCACGCCGGAGGTCACGGCGCTGGTTTCCAAGGTGGCGCAGCTCGGCTCGGTGCGCTCGAAGATGGTGGAACTGCAACGGGGCATGGCAAAAGACGGCGGCGTCGTGATGGACGGGCGCGACATCGCGTCGAACGTGCTGCCGAATGCCGACGTGAAAATCTTTTTGACCGCTTCGATCGAGGAACGCGCTTTGCGCCGCTGGAAAGAAATGAAGGAAAAAGGCTACGACGAGCCGATGGAAAAGCTGAAAGAGGAAATTGCCGCCCGGGACAAGGCGGACAGCGAGCGGGAAATTTCCCCGCTGGTGCGTGTGCCGGAGGCGGCGCTTCTCGACACGACGGGCATGACAATCGACGAGGTCGCCCGAAAAGTCATGGAATTGTGCGGGTGACGGGCCATGATATTGTATCGGATTCTCCACACGATTTTTCCCTTGTTTTTCCGTCTGCTCGGCGCGAAGGATTACGGGGCGGAAAATCTGCCGGCGGAGGGCGGCGTGATCGTGGCGGCGAACCACATGAGCAACTGGGACCCGCCGTTCCTCGCCAGTTTTTTGCAGCGTCCCGTCAGCTACATGGCGAAGCAGGAGCTTTTCGAGATCCCGATTTTCGGCACGGTCATCCGATGGCTTTTCGCGTTTCCCGTGCGCCGCGGCGCGGCGGACAGGTCGGCGGTCAAGGCGGCGGTCAAGGAACTCCGCGCGGGGAGATGCGTCGGCATTTTCCCCGAGGGAACGAGAAGCAAGGACGGCGAAGTCCACAACTTCGGCGCAGGCGTCGCGCTGCTGGCGTCCATGAGCGGCGCGCCCGTCGTCCCGGCGGCCATACTGGGAACGGACAAAATGACAAAACTTCGGGTCGTGTACGGCGAGCCGATGACTTTCGAGGGCAAGGCGAACCGTGAGACATTGGACGAGTTCTCGGACAAAATCCGCGAAGAGGTCATCAAGATGAAAAAAATGCACGAGGAAAAACAAACCGCATGACGAGCGGGAAGCCGAGCTGTCGCGCAAAATGGGCGGCAGCTTTTTTATGTCCGTTTCGGGACGTTGACGCCGTTCCAAATTTTTCCGCATTTTTCAAAAAAGTTATGGCAAAAACTGATAAATTTGTGGTATACTCTAAAATAGCTTGTAAAAGGCTGGGTGATGTGGTAATCTTATGGAAGTGATTTTAGCGGATTATCTCGGCTTTTGTTATGGCGTCAAGCGCGCGATCCGGCTTGCGCGGGACAGTGCGGCGGAGAAAAACGCTTCCACGCTCGGGCCGATTATTCACAATCCGCAAATGGTTGCGCGCCTCGAAGAAGAGGGCGTGGGTTCGGTGGATTCGCTGGATGAGGTGCCGGACGGGGGGACGCTTATCATTCGTTCCCATGGCGTCGGGCCTGCGGTTTATGAGGCGGCGAACGCGCGGCCCATCAAGGTGGTGGACGCGACCTGCCCCCATGTCAAGAAAGCGCAGATGGCGGCGCATCGATTGGCGGAGGACGGATTTGACGTCGTCATTATCGGCGAGAAAAAGCATCCGGAAGTCAAAAGCATTTTGGAATGGGCAGGCGGAAACGCCGCTGTTGTGGAGACGGAGGAAGAGGCGGAAGCGCTTCCGGATTATCTGAAGTTGGGCATTGTCGCTCAGACGACTTTTTCCGGCACGCGATTTCAGGAGATTGCCGCGAGGCTGATTCCGAAATCCAACGATATACGGATTATCCGAACGATTTGCACAGCTACCGATCAAAGACAGTCTGCCGCGCTTGCTCTTGCAGCTGATGTGGACCTGATGCTGGTTATCGGCGGGAAAAACAGTGCGAACACTACGCGTCTTGCGCAGATTTGCGCGGAAAAGACCGTTGTTCATCATATTGAAACGGCGTCCGAGCTGAAGGACGACTGGTTTCATAATATCAAGAAAATTGGGATCACAGCCGGGGCCTCGACTCCGGACTGGATCATCAGGGAGGTATATCAAAAGTGTCAGATGTAAACGAAAACATGGAAGCCCTGCTGGCGGAGAGCCTGCAGGATATTCAGGAGCGCACTGTCGTCCAGGCGACGGTGGAGCAGGTGGAGCACGGACAGGCGCTGGTCTCCATCGGCGCGAAAAATGACGTTCCTATACTCAAGAAGGAGCTTGCCTATCCCGAGCCGGATTCAGCGGAAGATGTCGTCAAGGTCGGCGACGTAATAAACGTCTATGTGGTGTCCAAAGGCGGCGAGTACGGCTACACACTCTCGAAGCTGAAAGCCGATCAGGAAGAGTCGTGGAAGAAGCTCGAAGGCTGTGTCGAGAAAAAAGAACCGCTGGAAGTTACGGTTTTGAAAGCGATCAAAGGCGGCCTTTCGGTCGGCGTGCAGGGACTTCGCGGATTTATCCCGGCGTCCCATGTGGGGCTGCATTATGTACAGGATCTTTCGTCCTTTGAAGGAAAAGTATTTGAGGCGTTGCCGATTGAGTTTGACGCTCCCAATCATAAGCTTGTGCTTTCCCGCAAAGAACTTTTGACGCAGGAACGCGAGGAAGCGCAGGAGCGCGTCTTTTCCACGCTGGAAGCAGGTCAGACAGTCAAGGGAACGGTCAAGCGTATTGTCGATTACGGTGCGTTTATCGATGTCGGCGGCGTGGACGGCCTCGCGCATATTTCCGATCTCGCCTGGGATCGGGTTAAGCATCCGTCCGATGTGCTGAAGGTCGGTCAGGAGCTGGACGTTTTTGTCAAGAATGTCGATCAGGAGCAGCATCGGATTTCGCTCAGCGTCAAGGATACACTGCCCAATCCGTGGTTCGAGCGTGCGGCTCGGTATGAGGAAGGACAGATTATTGAAGGCAAGGTCATCAAGCTGACGGACTTTGGCGCGTTTATGGAAATCGAGCCGGGATTCGACGGCCTGATTCCGATGGGCGAGCTTTCCGACAAGCGTATCGCGCGCGCGGATGAGGCCGTGCATACGGGCGATGTGGTGAAGGTCAAGATCCTCCGCATTGATACGGCGCGCAAGCGCATTTCGTTGAGCATCACGAAAGCGGCGAAAGAATTGGAAGAGAACGCGGAAGAGTAAAAGAAATTGGGGTGAAGGAGTGATGGGGACATCACTCCTTTATTTTTTGCAGCGGGCTTTTTGAGGGAGCATAACATTATGGAACTTACGCCGATGATGCGGCAGTATCAGGCAACGAAGGAGCAGCACCCGGACGAAATTTTATTTTTTCGTTTGGGTGATTTTTATGAAATGTTTTTCGACGATGCAGTGCTTGTCTCAAAAGAATTGGGACTGACATTGACGAGCCGCAGCGGGGATACGGAAAAATCGCCGATGTGCGGTGTGCCGTACCATGCGGCGGAGAGGTATATAACAAAGCTGATCCGGCGCGGATACAAGGTCGCCATTGCCGAGCAGATCGGTGATCCAAAATCGCCGGGACTAACGAAGCGGGAGGTCATCAAGGTCATCACGCCGGGTACGATCTTGTCCGAGGACGCTTTGACGGCGGCACAGAACAATTACATCGCGCTTCTTTACGAGGACGGGGAGCGTGCCGTACTCGCAGGGGCGGACATTTCTACCGGTGAATGCTTTTACGGCTTGTACGACGGGAAAAACAGGATTCAGACGCTGCTCGACGAATTATATCGTTTGGCTCCGGCGGAGCTTTTGCTTGCAGGGGAACCGTCTTTCCGCCCGGAGGTTGAGGAGTTTTTCACGCAGCGGATGGCGCATTGCGCCTTTACGTCGCTTCCGCCGGTCGAACGTCCCGAGGATATGATGCTTCGCCATTTTGGCGCGGAACGGCGTCCGGGGGACAAAGGCGCGGAAACGGCTCTTTCTACTCTGCTCGACTATTTACATCAGACGGTCATGACCGACCTCAGTCATATCAGCCGATTGACAAGGCTGGAATCTTCGGGGCGGCTTGTACTTGATACGACAACGCTTCGGAATCTTGAAATCACACGAAATTTGCGGGACGGAAGCAAGAAGAATACACTGCTCGACGTTCTTGATTTTACGGGTACGGCGATGGGAGGACGACTGCTCCGAAAATGGCTGGAGCAGCCGCTCGTTGTTGTGGCCGATATTCGCGCGCGTCATGATGCTGTAGAAGAACTCCTGAAAGAATTTTCCGTGCGGACGGGCTTGCGCGAAAGCATGAAGGAAATATACGATTTCGAGCGTCTTTTGACGAGGGCGGAGGTCGGCGCGGCCAACGCGAGGGATCTCGTTGCGCTGAAGCTGTCTCTTCGTGCATTGCCGGGCGTCAAAGAAATGCTCGTATCGGCGCAGTCTGCGCTGCTTTGCCGCAGCCGTGACTGTATAGGCACATACGACGAACTGGTTTCGTTGTTGGAGCGTGCTATCGTTGACGAACCCGGCTTTTCCGTTCGGGAGGGCGGCATCATTAAAAGCGGCTATGACGAGGAGCTGGACGAATATCGCCGAATTTCCCACGACAGCAAGAAGATGCTGCAGGAAATCGAGGAGCGCGAGCGGGAAAAGACGGGCATCAAGACGCTGAAAATCGGTTACAACAAGGTTTTCGGCTATTATATCGAGGTCAGGAACAGCGGCAAGGACCTTGTGCCCGCCCATTATGTCCGAAAACAGACGCTGGCGAACGCGGAGCGCTTCATCACCGAGGAACTGAAGGATTTCGAGACGAAGATTCTCGGCGCCCAGGAAAAAATCGTCGCGATCGAATACCATCTTTTCAACGAGGTCAGGGAGCGCGTCGTTGCCGAACTGGAAAGCATCCAGCGCACGGCGCGGGAATTGGCGATCATTGATGTGCTCGTGTCCATGACGGAAGCTGCGGATGCACACGGTTATGCGCGGCCCGCGATCAGGGAAAACGGCGTGATTCATATTGTGGACGGTCGCCACCCTTTGGTCGAGCGGATTTTGACGCAGGATCTTTTTGTGCCGAACGACGCGGAACTGAACCATGAAGAAAGCGAGATCATGTTGATTACCGGTCCGAATATGGCGGGCAAGTCCACCTATATGCGGCAGACTGCGTTGATCGTGCTGATGGCGCAGGCGGGAAGTTTTGTCCCTGCGCGGGAGGCGGCAATCTCTCCCGTCGACCGCATTTTCACGCGCATCGGCGCCAGCGACGACCTTGTCAGCGGGCAAAGCACGTTCATGGTAGAGATGAACGAGGTCGCGCAGATATTGAAATACGCGACGAAGGACAGCCTCGTGATTCTTGACGAGATCGGGCGCGGCACCAGCACCTTCGACGGCATGAGCATCGCCCGTGCCGTCGTCGAGCACATCCGCGATCATATCCATGCGAAGACGATGTTCGCCACCCATTACCACGAATTGACCGATATGGAGAGCGAGCATATCAAGAACTGCTGCGTAGCGGTAAGGGAACGCGGCAGCAAGGTCGTGTTCCTGCGGCGCATCGTTCCGGGCAGTGCGGATAAATCCTACGGTATCCATGTTGCGCGGCTGGCAGGGCTGCCGAAGTCTGTCACCGATCGTGCGGAGGTCATTCTCGAGGGGCTGGAAAAGTGCGCGCCGGCGCCCGTTTCTGAAAATACGGAGCGCAAAACGATGACGCCGGAGAACACGGGGATGGTGTCGCTTTTCGCTTCGCCGCTGGCCGAAGAGCTTTTGGCTATTGATGTGATGGCGATGACGCCGATCGAGGCTATGAACGAATTGTACAAGCTTCAGCAGAAAGCGCAGAAGGAGGCGGGCAGGGTATGAGCATCGTTCATCTTTTGGACGACGACACCGTCAACAAGATTGCGGCGGGCGAGGTCGTTGAGCGGCCCGCGTCCGTGGTCAAGGAACTGATCGAGAATGCCGTGGACGCCGGAGCGACTGCTATTGAGATAGAAACGATGGCGGGGGGCGAGAGCCTGATGCGCGTCACCGACAACGGCTGCGGCATGAGCCGGGATGACGCGGAGCTTTCCGTGCAGCGGCACGCGACGAGCAAGATCAAGGACAGCGAGGATATCTTATCGGTACCGACGCTGGGGTTCCGCGGCGAGGCACTTCCGACGATTGCTGCCGTTTCACGGTTTTCCCTTGTCACACGTCGGGCGGGGGACGAGCTGGGCGTTTCTGTCCGCATCATGGGTGGGAAGAAGCCGGAGATTGCCGACGCGGGCGCGGCTCCGGGAACCACTGTGAAAGTGGAAGACTTATTTTTTAATACGCCGGCGCGAAAAAAATTCATGAAAACGACGCATACCGAGGGAATGAAGATCAACGACTGCGTTGTCAAAGCCGCCTTGGCCGAGCCGGGGATTTCGTTCCGGCTGATCAGCAACAACAAGACTACAGTCAAGACCCCGGGGACGGGATCGCTGCGTGACGCTATCGTCGCCATTTACGGCGGGGCTGTGGGCGAATCGCTTTTGCCGTTGTCCTTTGAGGACGAGGATGTAAAAATTACCGGCTTTTTGACGAAGCCGTCGATGCTTCGCAGCAGCCGCGGATGGCAGACCTTCATTGTCAACGGGCGCGTCGTGGAAAACAAGGCGATGGCGCGTGCCATAGACAACGCGTACCATTCGCTGCTGCCGAAGGCCGGGTATCCTTTGGCGGTGCTTGTCGTTGAAGTGCCGGCGCGGAGCGTCGATGTCAATGTCCATCCGCGCAAAGCGGAAATTAAGTTCGAAGACGAGGGAAGGATTTTCAAGGCCGTTTACAAATCCGTCGTCGACGCTGTGCGGCCGGAAGGGCAAAGTCTGGAGCAGGTCGCCGCCGTTGCCCGTGTGCCGGAGCATCGGGGCAGAGAAACTGCGCCGTCGTTTTCCGTGGCGTCGTTTTCGCCCACGGCTGCGTCCGGGCCATCCTCGCTGCCGCGTCCGTTCCTGCCGTCTGTGCCTTTTGCGGACAAGGCAGGCGTGGAGAATTTCGCCGAGGTGCAGAAAGAACTGATGGCGGAGAAAAACAGCGCGGCGCAGGTTTCCTATGAACAGCAACAAATTGCGCCGTTGGTGGCCGACGCGCCGGATGAGAGGGATGACGCGCAGCTTTCGATGGTGCCGATCGGGCAGGTCGCCATGTGCTTTATCATCGCGCAGGACGGCGACACGCTTTACATCGTCGATCAGCATGCCGCCCATGAACGCATTTTGTACGACCGGTTTTCCGCTTTGGCGGACGATATACCGTCGCAGCAGCTCCTCGTCCATCTGTTTCTCGATTTCAGCCCGAGGGAAGCGGAGCTTTTGGAGGAACGGCAGGAGCTTTTCCAAAAGCTTGGGTTCGATCTCGCGAAAAGCGACGAGAACCAATTCCGGCTCTGCTCGCTGCCTGCCGATATTCCCGTCGGCGAGGCGGAGACGACGCTGCGGAAGATACTCGAATGGCTGACGGAAATGCACGCGCCGACGGCGGCGGAGATCCGCCACGCCTGCATCGCGATGACTGCCTGCAAAGCGGCAATCAAGCGAGGCGACGAGCTGAACCTGCGGCAGATGCAGCTTTTGCTGGAAGAACTTTCCCGGACCGCGCGTCCGTATACATGCCCTCATGGCAGACCGACGATTTTGAGGTTTACCGGCGGAGATTTGGCAAAAATGTTCAAGAGGACCTGACGGTGGGGAACAAGAACGCAATCGTCGTGACGGTCGGGCACAAGGCGAAGCCGGAGCATTTCGCTTTGGCGCGCGAAATGGCGGAAAAGCTCGAAGCGCCCTTCGCCGAGCGCGGAAATACGTCGCTGGCAGCGCTCCGTGAACGATACGGCGTTTCCTGCGTGATGGTCGCGAAAGAAAAGCTTGTCGTCGATACGCCGGACGGCGAGCTTTATTTTCATCCGGGCATGGCGCATCTGCGGCTGAAAAATCTGCGGCGCGGCGAGAGCGATCATTTGCTGAAAGCGCTTGGGGCAGTCGATGGAATGCGCATCCTCGACTGCACGCTCGGCATGGGGGCGGACGCCATCGTGGAAAGCTTCGGCGCGGGGGAAACGGGCAAGGTCATCGCGCTGGAAAAGAATCCCGTCGTCGCCGCGTTGATTGCGCACGGGCTGGCAACGTCAGAGGGCGAGCATCCGGCGACGGTGGCGGCCATGCGGCGCGTCCGTGTCGTTTGCGCCGACTATCTGGATTATTTGCGGGAGCAGCCCGATAATTCTTTTGACGCCGTCTATTTCGACCCGATGTTCCGTCATCCGTTCACGGAAAGCGCGGGCATCCATCCGCTTCGGTTCCTGGCCGATCCGCGCCCGGTTCCGGGCGAGGCAATCCAAGAGGCGAAACGAGCAGCCCGTCATCGCGTTGTTTTGAAGGAATCGAGCAAAAGCGGGGAATTTGCACGGCTAGGCTTCACGGAGTTTGAAGGCGGGAAATACAGCAATGTGCGATACGGTGTGATGCGGATGGAAGAATTCTGACCACAGGGGTTGTCTTGCGGTGAAATAAAACGGAGGTTATAATTAGGGCCGGGAATCGATGGGAGTCAGTATGGCATGCAACTTTGGCTGCAAAAGATGAATTGCATGGAGTGATATTTGAAATGAAGGAACTCAAATACCTGGAACAAATGGTCAATGAAGGCAATCTGTCGGAGGCTGTCGATGCCATGGCATCCATATCCCCAAAGGATCTCGACCGATGGGAAGTCCAGAACTTGATGGGGAAGGTTTGCACGCTTTGCGAAGATTACGAGAATGCCAAAGAGTTGTATCGAAGGTCTTTGAAGCAGCATCCGGACCAGCCGGAAATCCTTCAAAATCTCTTTGCCTTGCGCGAACGGACAAAAGGGAAGAGTCCGGCAGATTTGGCTGCAAACGGAACGGCAAAGCGCGTTTTGATGATTGCCTACTATTTTCCTCCGCTGTCCGGCTCCGGCGTATTTCGGTCCCTGAAATTCGCCAAATATCTGCCTATGTTCGATTGGAATCCCACGGTGATTTCCGCAGAGGCTTCTCCCGTGTATTGGAATTTGTCCGATGAAAGCCAAATGGCGGAAATTCCTGAGGATGTGGAGGTTGTACGAATTTCAGACTTGGTAGGCACCAGGCAGCTTTCCAGCATCGATGAAAGCCAAGCGCATGATTTGCTGGAATTTTTGCGCGGGGCGCTTTGCAAAAAACAGGAAGCCATGCGGTTGTTCGAGAAGATGCTTCAGACCCAAAGCGGAAAAGAATATTTGCTGGTGTTTCCATGCTGGGCGCTTTTTTGGACTTATCATGTGACGAAATTTATTGAGGAGCGTGTGAACTTGGCGGATTTCCATGCCGTTTACACCACCTCCGGTCCCTACAGCGCCCATTTGGCAGGTTTTCATCTCAAGGAAAAATATGGAATTCCTTGGGTGGCGGATTATCGGGATATGTGGACGATGAATCCGACGACCCCGCTGTTGGATATGGGCAATCCATTCCATCAACTGAGCAAGGAGTTGGAATCCATTTTGTTGCATCATGCGGATTGCAATATTGTAGCAGTGGGAGAAACGATTCCGATCTATACAAAAAATTTTCAAATTCCACAAGAAAAATTTGTGGGGATAACGAATGGATATGACGAGATGGATTTTTCAGGCATAACGGATGAAATACATCGGAAGGACAAATTCACCATCAACTACAGTGGCTTGCTGTATTCGAAGCAGAGAAGCATAGAGCCTATATTGCAGGCCATTAGGGAATTAAGCGATGAACATGAGGTGGATCTCTCACGGATAATCTTTCGTGTCGTAGGCGCGTCCGAAACAGGCTTTGAATTGGTGCAGAAATATGGAATGGAAGAGATTTTTCAGTATGTACCCTATGCGCCTCATAAAGACGCGATTGCTTCAAACATGGATTCCGATTTATTGTTGCTTTTGGTGGGAGATGATCCTGCAAGCAAAACGGTATTTACCGGGAAAATATTTGAATACCTCCGCAGCGGACGGCCCATTCTTGCTTTGGCCCCGAAGGACGGGGTGGTAGACTTGCTCCTGCGGGAAACGGGACATGGCAAAGCATTTTTGGGAACGCAGATTCCTGAGATTAAGCAGATGATTCTTGAGGAATATACAAAGTGGAAAAATGGCGGATCTATTGTATATTCCAATCCGGGGATTCAAAAATACGAACGGAAGGCATTGACGGCAAAATTGGCAGAGGTTTTGGACAAGGTCGTTGAGGCAAGGGCGAATGAATCGGCACGAATCAGGAATTTTCAAGTACGATCCGTATAGCAAAGGAGATTGTTTGCATGGCAGATATTTCGTTTACAGTCGTCACCCGTTCGCCGGAAGAGACGGCGGCTTTGGCGGAGCGGCTGGGTGCGGCAGCCGAGGCGGGGAGCGTGCTTTGCCTTGTCGGCGATCTCGGCGCGGGGAAAACGCTTTTCACGCAAGGATTTGCGCGGGGACTGGGCGTGACGGGCGAGGTCACGAGCCCGACCTTTGCCTTGATGAATCAATATAACGGACGGCTCCCCGTCACGCATTTCGACCTTTACCGATTGGAAAGGGAAGAGGAACTCGACGATATCGGGTTTTACGAATATGCCGAGGATGGTCGGGGCGTCGTGCTGATCGAGTGGGCGGACAGGTTTCCCGACGCGCTGCCCGAGCCGCATATTCGGCTGGAAATCGAGCGGGGCGAGACGGAAAACGAGCGTCGGCTCGCGTTTTCCGCAACGGAGGAGGATAACGCGCTATGGCGGGCATTGACGGAAAAATGACGATCCTTGCGATGGATACGGCGACGATGGTCTCCAGCGTGGCCGTTGCCACGAAGGACCGCGTGCTGGCGGAGCTGACGGCGGAAACGCGCTTCACGCACTCGGAAACGCTGGTGGTGAATATCGAGGAAGTCATGCGCTTGGCGGACGTGAAGCGCGAGGAACTTTCCGCTGTCGCTGTGAGCCTGGGGCCCGGTTCCTTTACCGGGCTTCGTATCGGGCTGGCGGCGGCGAAAGCGATTGCCTATGCGCTTTCGATTCCGTTGGTGGGCGTTCCGACGCTTGAAGTCCTGGCGGCGGCGTTCCCGTCGCCGGGAGCTGTGGTCGCGCCGCTGATAGACGCACAAAAAGGAAACGCTTATTTTGCGCTTTACCGTTCTGCGGAGCAGGGGCTTGTTTGCGAAAAAGAAGTTGCCGTTGCGTCTCCGCAGGAGATAATTGCGACCGTTGCGGAGATAAAAAGCCCTGTGATGATTGCGGGTGACTTCGCGCGAAAGCTGGCCACGAAGGAGATCGGGCTTCCGAAAAACGCGACGCTTGCGCCGATTACGCATATCATGCCGCGTGCAGCGCTGGTCGCCGCACGTGCCATTGTTCGATTGGAAAACGGCGAGGGAAACAGCCCGATGGAGCTGGAACCGATTTACGTCCGACGCTCCGAGGCCGAGGTGCTTTGGGAGAAGCGGCATAAGGAGGCGCAGCCGTGATTTCCTTTCGCGAGATGAAGCCGGAGGACGCGGAGGCGGTGGAAGCGGTCGAAAAGGCGTCGTTTTCCATGCCGTGGTCGCGGAAGTCCTTTTGGGAGGAAGCGGCGAACGAACGGACGTATTATCTTTTGGCGCTTGACGATGACAAGGTGATCGGCTATGCGGGCACATGGATTCTGGACGACGAGGCGCAGATCACGAATGTCGCCGTGGCGCCGGAGTATCGCGGGAAAAAAGTCGGGGCCGGATTGATGGCGGAATTGATTAAAGAGGCAAAAAAACGCGGCGCAACGCGCATGACTCTCGAAGTGCGCCCGTCCAACACGGCGGCTCTCGCGCTCTATGAAAAATTCGGATTCAAGGATTGCGGGCGCAGGCCGCATTATTACCTCGACAACGGCGAGGATGCGGTGATTATGTGGAATATGGATCTATGATCTGGACAGGATGAAATGGTGCATATATGATTCGGCGTATGTCCGCCTCGTCGAAACGCCTTATTCAAATTTTGTCAGTAGACAAAATTTGAATAAGGCGTTATAATATCCGCGGAAAGAGCGATGAAGGAGACACGATGGCGGGGAATGATCCCACAGAGAGAGGCGCCTTGGCTGGAAGCGTTTCGGAAAAAGACCGTCACCACCGCTTTGGAGCTGCCGATGAGGAATCGGACGTTGCCGCGCGTTAGGCGGAGAAAAGTTGGCCGCGTTTTTTGCGGCAAGCAGGGTGGAACCGCGAGCAGACGTCTCGTCCCGCATTTGGGATGAGGCGTTTTTTGTTTACAAAAACGGAAGGGATGAGTTTATGTTGAAAATTACGTTGAAAGATGGAAGCGTCCGTGAGGTTGCCGAGGGGACGACAGTGCAGGAGTTTGTCAAGGGCGTCAGCAACAGCCTTGCGAAGAAAGTGCTGGCGGCGAAGCTGGACGGCAAGACCGTCGATCTGACGACGCCGCTTCAAAAAGACGGCGCGGTGGAGTTCCTGACATTCGAGGACGCGGACGGGCGCTGGGCGTTCCGTCATACGGCGTCCCATATCATGGCGCAGGCAATCCAGCATTTGTATGGAGAGAAGGTTCAGTTCGCCATCGGCCCGGCCATCGAGAACGGTTTCTACTATGATATCGACATGGAGAAGCGGTTGACTGACGAGGATTTGCGCGACATCGAGAAGGAGATGGAGCGTATCGTCAAGCAGAATCTTCCGATGGTGCGCAAGGAAATCAGCCGCGCCGACGCGCTGAAGCTGTTCGAGGAAAAAGGGCAAGGCTACAAAGTCGAGCTGATCAACGATTTGCCGGAAGACGCTTTGATTTCCCTCTATGAGCAGGGAGATTTCGTCGATCTCTGCGCGGGGCCGCACGTCGTTTCCACCGGCAAGGTCAAGGCGGTGAAGCTCCAGAGCGTTGCAGGCGCATATTGGCGCGGCGACGAGCACAACAAGATGCTCCAGCGTGTTTACGGTACGGCTTTTGAGAAAAAGGAAGACCTGGCCGCATACATGACGATGCTGGAGGAGGCCGCGAAGCGCGATCATCGCAAGCTCGGCAAGGAGCTTGACTTGTTCAGCCTGCACGAGGAGGGGCCGGGATTCCCGTTCTTCCATCCGAACGGCATGGTCATCCGCAACGAATTGATCAATTATTGGCGCGAGGTGCATCGCCGCTACGGCTATCAGGAAATCAAGACGCCGATGATCCTGAACCGCAAGCTGTGGGAGACTTCCGGCCATTGGGATCATTACAAGGAAAATATGTATTTTACGCAGA
>CAMVJN010000031.1 GCA_947167825.1 uncultured Selenomonadales bacterium
CGATGGATTGAGCCAACGCGTCACCATAAAACGAACCAATATCAACACACATCCCTTTTTCCGAGACTTGTCCAAGCCGCTTCTCGTAATTGACGAAATGAACAGCTACCATTGGGAATACTTGATGGATAATGTTCGGGCGAGCGAGGATTACGGCGCGGACAACCACATCTATATGCACTATGCCACGGAAGAATTATTCTGTTTGCTTTTGCAGGTCGTGGACATTACGCCGTATTTGGCCAGCGAAAAGTTTGTTGTCTCCTGGGGGGGGACACCGGAGGAGAACTACCCGATTGACTTCAAAAAGGAATACGGCATCGACTATGCGTCCATGGGGCCGAAGCCGGTGCGGGTAGATGAGATTTGCCGCATCGTGGTGAACTGGCCGATTTATGGATACAGTGGCAATCTCTTTTTGGATAATGTTCTGGATTGGCACAGGAATCTGCTCACGATACGGTTTCCCGGCATAGTCCAGTATCCGTTTCTTTACGAGCGTTTCCTCAAAGGGAAAAGCCCCGCGGAAGCATTTTTGCTTTGGCGGAATGCGGATGGTGTGGGGAAAAAAGCAAGAGAGCATTTGGGGATTTTATTTTCTCCCGTGGGGGACAAGGGGATGCGTCTTCGAGTCCCCGAAATAGGAGCATTCTTCTCCTGCCTTCAGGATATGTTCCCGCCGGGGCATATTCCCACAAAAATGGAATGGTTCAAGGGGATTTTTTTGGCCTATGCGGAAACATTGGGACGCTCTTTGCCGCAGAGAATTGCGCCAGCTATCGAGTTTGCCATCCATGGCGGGGATGATGTGAAATCATCGTGGGATATGCAAAAGGAGTTCACGAACTTCAAATATATAAAATGCATCTCGCCCTTGCGGCGTTTTACCATCTGGGTCGGTTCGGGTTGTGAGGATGCAAACCGTAGAAAAAGCGGCATCGATTGGCTGGCGTTCCCAAATTACATGAACTTTGTGCCGGTTTGTTCTACAGGCCCTGATGGGCCGTTTTTGCCAGCCGATGACGAATTCCTGCCCTGCCGCGGCATTGTCCGCTTTGAGGATTTGAAGCTCTACCCCCGGGCAACGCTGGAGGCAATGTGTGATTTTTTGGATCTTCCGTGGGACGACAGTTTGCTTTCGACGACGGCCAATGGCACGGAAACTGCGATGACCCAAGGCCGCGACCATTCCGTCAAGGGATTTGACACATCCCCGGTTTATAATCGGCATGAGAAGATGTTCGGCCCTTTTGACTATTATCGCATGGAGGTGGTGATGAGGGATGATTGGGCTCCGTGGGGGTATAAGCCGCTTTATCATACGGACGGCATGCAATACACGACGGAAGAGATTCTCAAAATGTTTGAGCTTCCGTTCAAATGCGAAAAATTCCACTATACGAAAAAGCAACAGGACTCGACGGCGGCGGCGCGGCAGCGGATGTATGATGCGATTCGGGAAAAATTGTCGCATCCTGTAGATATCACGAAAGACGGCAGGAAATTGGTGCCGATTCCGTGGATCAAGCCGAAGATGGAGCTGGTGGAAGGTGAGCTTTACGAATGAACCAGAAATCCTGTGACAAGCAAACGGCAGAGGGAAAGCGTTTTTCTTTCCGGACGAAAGCGGAAACGCTGGCGTTTCTTTATCGCCGGCAAGAGGCGATTGGCGCGAGAGTTCTGCCGCTCCGATATTTTACGGCGAAGGCATGGCGGGAGGACGCGGCGGCGGTTTGGCAAGAGGCTGAGGCTTTGACAGATGCTCCGCGGCTGATTGTCCGGAGCAGCGCTAAAGGCGAGGATGCAGCCTTCGGCTCGCAGGCCGGGAAATTTGAGTCGCGCGTTTGCCTTCGCGAGAAAGAGGCTTTTGCGGCGGCAGTGCGTGAGGTCCTGGCTTCTTATGACGGAGAGGACGGGGAAAACCAGTTTTTTGTGCAGCCCTTTTTGGAGCAGGCGGATGGCGCGGGCGTTGCTTTTACCGTCGACCCGAACAGCGGCGGGAACTATTATGTCATCAATTATGACCGGAGCGGATCGACATCGGCCATAACCGCAGGGCGAAAGAGCGAAGGCAAACTGTTCTTTTGGTTTAAGGGCAGTGCGCTTCCTGAAGATAAAATGCTTCGCAAGCTCTGCGAAATCTTGGGACGATTGGAAAAGCTGCTTGGTTCGGAACGGCTGGACACGGAATTTGCGTTCCAAGGGCAGGAGGTCATTCTTTTTCAGGCGCGTCCGCTTTTCGTGCGGCAGGCATTGGCGGAGCCGGGGGCGCAGAAGGCCGTGGTTTCCCGTATTGTGAACAAGATACGAGCCGCCAACAGGCCGCAGCCGTTCCTTTACGGAACGAAAACGCTTTACAGCAATATGACGGACTGGAATCCGGCGGAAATGATAGGCGTACACCCGCGGCCGCTGGCGCTTTCGCTATACAAAGAGCTGATCACGGATACGACGTGGGCCTATCAACGGGACAATTATGGCTATATGCGTCTGCGAAGCTTTCCGTTGATGTTGGATTTTGGCGGGATGCCATATATCGATGTGCGTGTGAGCTTCAATTCCTTTGTGCCGGCTGATTTGCCGCCCAATGTTGCGGAGAAATTGGTCAACTATTACTTGGGGCAACTGGAAAAGCACCCGGAAGAGCATGACAAGGTTGAGTTTCACATCCTGTTTTCCTGCTATACCTTTGATTTGAAAAAACGGATGCAAGCGCTCCGTCAATATGGCTTTTCCGATGCGGAAATTGGCACGATTGGCGACGCGCTCAGACGGCTTACGAACCGGATTATCAACAGCAAAACGGGACTGTGGCGCGAGGATGCGGAGAAAATCAAGATTTTGTCGAAGCGGCATCGGGAAATCATGGAAAGCGGCTTGGATGAAGTGGGCAAAATGTACTGGCTCATGGAAGATTGCAAGCGGTACGGGACATTGCCTTTTGCCGGGCTGGCACGGGCCGGATTTATCGCCGTGCAGCTTTTGCAATCCATGATGAAGGAGCATATACTTACTCATGCCGAATATGACGCTTTTATGGCGGATGTGTCGACGGTGGGATCGATGCTGCAGCGGGACTTTCGCCTTTTGCCGAAGGAGGTTTTTCTGCGACGGTATGGGCATTTGCGGCCGGGCACTTATGACATTTCCTCTCCGCGCTATGATGAGCGGCCGGATATCTATTTTCGATGGGAATCGTCGGACAGAAGGGAAGAGACGCAGACGACGGAGACGTTCCGGCTGTCGTTGCCGCAATTGGAGCATATACGTATGGCGCTGGATGAGCATGGTCTGGACGACGATGTGCTTGGTCTATTTGCCTTCATAAAGGCGGCTATTGAAGGGCGGGAGACCGCAAAGTTCATCTTCACCCAGAACCTGAGCGAGACGCTCCGGCTCTTCGCGAGGTGGAGCGAAATGAAGGGCGTGTCCCGTGAGGAAGCTGCCTTTGCCGATATCCAGATTGTCAAAGAAGCTTATGGCGGCACGGGCGATGAGGCAATGCTGCTGAAGCGTTCCATAGAAACTGGACGAAAAAAATACCAAGAAAGCGTTGCGCTTGTTTTGCCGCCGCTGATTACGAATGCTCGTGACGCGGAGGAATTTTTTGTTCCGGATTCCCAGCCCACGTTTGTGACACAGGAACGGGGGCGGGGCGAGGTGGCAGTCATTGGACGGCAGTTGCAGACGGAACGGTTGGACGGCAAAATCCTTTTGATTCCTTCTGCCGATCCCGGCTTTGATTGGATTTTTTCCCATCGCATTGCCGGATTTGTCACGGAATATGGCGGGGCGAATTCGCATATGGCGATTCGGGCCGGGGAACTCCGCATTCCGGCGGTTATCGGGGCGGGGCAGAAGCTTTTTGCGCAGATGCTGCAAGCTGAGATGATAGAGATTGACGCCGCATTGAAGCAAGTCAGGGTTTTGCGATGACGCAGGCCGGAAACGAAAAATCGGGAGGCGGGAACATGACGAGAGAAGAGATGCGGGAAAAGCTGCGGGAGTCATTTGATGTTACGGCGGACCGCATGGAAAAGCGCCAAGCGAAAATTGCCGCCTGCAGGGAAGAAATTGCAGGCTATGACACGATTTTTCTCTATGGGGCGGGGACGGACGGTATCATGGTTGCCGGATTTTTGCGCGATGCATTGAGAGGCAAAGAGGTTTGTTTTATCGACAAAGACAAAGCGAAGCATGGAAAGGAAATCGTGCCGGGGATTGTTTGCCGTGGATTGGAAGCTATGTACGGATATGGGGAACGTGCCATTGCAGTGCTTACAACTTTTGCGTATTCCGACGGGATTTTTTACGAGCTGACCCGTCCTGGGATGCAGACGCCGGATAGGCTGGAAGGGATGCGGATCACGGATGAGTTGACGCGGCTTTTGTTTTACGATGCTGGCGGCAGGCGGCGGATGGTGAGCCGGGAGAGCGAGATGCGGCTTTTTGACTGGATGGATGATGACTATTCCTGTGAAATCATGTACAAGGGGTCGCAGTGGAGCATCCCGTTTATCGATTACAGCCCGGACAAGTTTCTGCCGCCGATGGAGGCGTTTTTGCCGCCGGAAATAGAACGACGGCTGAGCGAAGATGAGGTATTCCTGTTCGGTGGAGCCTTTTTGGGAGAGAGCATCAGGGAAATGGACAAGGCGGTGAACGGCCGGTACAAGGCTTGGTATGCCCTTGAGCTGAACCGCATTTACTGCGAGCAGATGAAGGAAGAGCTGCACGGCAAAAATATCGTTTTCATAAACGCAGGGCTAGGGGCAAAGGATGAGCGGGTGGATATGAGGCGGCGCGGAAACGGGATTACGCCGTATCGCTATCTTGATTTATGCAGCGATGCGCATGCAAATATCCGTTCAGTGGATGCCATGGTTGCGGACGGGACGATTACCGAAAAAATCACGTTTGTCAAGCTCGCTATGGAAGGCGCGGAAATGCCGGCATTGCACGGCATGGAAAAGATGCTGAAACGCGACAAGCCCCTTTTGGCGGTGTCTGTTTTTGGCCATTACAAAACGCCGCAGGAATCCATGCATTCGCTTGCAGAATTTTTGAAAGGCGTTGTGCCGGAGTATCGGCTCATGCGGCGCAATCACAGTTATCAAGGGGCTGGCGGCTGTGTGTTGTATGCTTTTGCAAAGGATTGAGAAAGCCATGAAAAGGATTTTCTATACGCAACGGGTGGAGGCAGTATCCTCGTACCGGGAGCGGCGCGACTGTACAGACCAAAGGCTTCCGGCGTTTTTATCTGCATGCGGCTTTTTGCCGGTTCCCGTGCCGAATATACCCGACCTTGCGAAAAAACTCTGTACAGAGCTTTTCCCGGAGGGGGTTTTCCTCACCGGCGGGAACAGCTTGGGGAAATATGGCGGCGATGCGCCAGAACGGGATGAAACAGAGCGAGTGCTTTTGGAATGGGCCATCGAGAAAAAAGTGCCGGTTTTTGGTGTATGCCGAGGGCTTCAATTTGTCGCGGATTTTTTCGGTTCGCAGCTGGAAATGATTGGAGGCCATGTGAGGACGCGGCATCCGGTTTCTGGCGAGGTTGCACGGGACAGCGTGAACAGCTATCACGAGTTTGGTCTCATGGCAGCAAAAGTGCCTTTGCTGGTCGCGGGCAAAGCGCCGGATGGTTCCACGGAGGCTGTCCGTCACGAGAGCCTTCCGATTGCAGCCATAGGCTGGCATCCGGAGCGGGAGACGCCATTTTGCGAGGATGACATTGCAATGGTTCGAGAATGGTTTGGGTGAGGTGCAGGACGTGAAAGCAATTATTCTGGCTGCGGGCCGCGGAAGCCGAATGAAAGAAAAAACGAAAATATTACCGAAATGTCTAACTGTATTATGGGGAAAGACTTTGCTTGAATGGCAGTTAGCGGCGCTTGACGGAGCGGGCATCAAAGATATTGCTGTTATTACTGGATACCATGCGGACGAGATACGCAAACGGATGCCAGAGCTTTCTTATTTTCACAACGCGGCATGGATGGAAACAAATATGGTTTCCACATTGTTGGAAGCGGAGGAGTGGCTAAGCGGAGATGAGTGTATCGTAAGCTATGCCGATATTGTGTATACTAAGCATGCGGTCTCGGCCTTGATGGACAATAGCGACGATTTGGCAGTGACGTACTATACAAAATTTCTAACACTTTGGCAGGAACGCTTTGAAAACCCCTTGGATGATATAGAAACCTTCAAAATTGACAAGCAGTTATATTTGGCGGAAATTGGACAGAAGGCAAAATCTTTGAAGGAGATAGAGGGGCAATATATGGGACTCTTGACATTTACGCCGACGGGGTGGCGGCGTATTAGCAAAATTATAAAAGCAGGACTTCCAAAGCCAATAGAAAAAATGGATATGACGGGGTTGCTTTCATATCTCTTATTGCAAGGAATGCATATTCGTGCGGTTCCATATGACGAGTTTTGGTTAGAAGTTGATAGTCAGTCTGATCTCGGTCTCTATGAATCATGGGGAAAGGAACGATATAAGGAATTAGACACTTGAATTTTTGCAGTATGATGGGACTGAATTTGTTTTCACTGGAGCGTTGCACGCTTTGCCCTCGTCAATGCGGTGTGAACCGTCTCGCGGGTGAGCGAGGTTATTGCGGCGCGGGGCGGCTTGCTCGTGTTGCGCTTGTTTCCTTGCATCCATGGGAAGAGCCGTGCATTGCTGGTACGTCCGGTGCGGGCACGGTGTTTTTTTCGTTTTGCAGCCTGCGCTGCCTGTTTTGCCAGAATGCCGTGATCAGCCATGAGGAAAACGGCATCGATGTGACGGAGGAACGGCTGGCGGAGATTTTTCTCGAGCAGCAGGAGCGCGGTGCGGCGACGCTGGATCTTGTAACGCCGACGCATTTCGCGCCGCAGATCTTGGCGGCGCTCCGCATGGCGAAAAAACGCGGGCTGAATTTGCCTGTAGTCTGGAATTCCAGCGGTTATGAGCGGGAGGAAATTATCCGCGAGATAGCCGATGAAATTGACGTTTTCCTTCCCGACCTGAAATATATCGACGAAAAAAGCGCGGCCGACTGCTCGGACGCGCGGGATTATTTTTCGTATGCCTCGGCGGCGATAAAAGCAATGGCCGGAGCAAAGGGCGCGCCTGCGCTGCGGGAGGACGGAATCCTGGCAAGCGGCATATTGGTGCGTCATTTGATCCTGCCGGGGAAACGAAAGGAAAGTATGAGAATTCTCGATTGGCTTTGGGAGACGTTCGGCGATCAGGTGATGCTGTCGCTGATGGGGCAGTATACGCCGATGTATCGTGCGGCGGAGGTGAAGGGCATGGATCGGAAACTGACGACCTTTGAGTACGAGTCCGTGGTCGACCACGCGCTTGATCTCGGCATTACGCGCTGCTATGTGCAGGAGAGAGACGCGGCGTCGGAAGAGTTCGTGCCGAAATTTGACGGGACGGGCGTAATTCGTTAGAATATGAAAAGCCCTCCCCATTGGGGAGGGGGGACCGTCGAAGACGGTGGGCGAGGTTTTCGGCAACGTCAATAAAACCTCATCCGTCGCGCTTCGCGCGCCAAGGAACGTGCCACTGGCACGTTCCTCCCCAAAGGGGAAGGCTAACACAGACAAAGGGAGACAGGACATTGAGCAATTTAGAGGTAGGAATCGTCGGGCTGCCGAATGTCGGCAAGAGCACTTTATTCAACGCGATCACGAAGGCCGGGGCGGAGGCCGCGAATTATCCGTTCTGCACGATCGAGCCGAACGTGGGCGTGGTGGATGTGCCGGACGCGCGGCTCGGCGTTTTGCATGAGATGTACCAATCGAAAAAGACGACGCCGGCGTCGGTGCGGTTCGTCGACATCGCGGGGCTGGTGCGCGGCGCGTCGAAGGGCGAAGGGCTCGGCAACCAGTTTCTGGAGCATATCCGTCAGGTGGACGCCATCGCCCATGTAGTGCGCTGCTTCGAGGACGCGGATATCACCCACGTGGAGGGCGCTATCGACCCGATCCGCGACATCGAGATTATCACGACGGAGCTTTGCCTCGCCGATCTCGACACGGTGGAAAAGCGGTTGGTGAAAGCGCAAAAACTTTTGAAGAGCGGCAACAAGGAAGCAAAGGCCGAGGAAGCGGCGCTCCGGAAAATCGCCGCGCTACTGGGCGACGCGAAGCCGGCGCGGAAGGCGGAGCTGACGGATGACGAACGGGCGTTGCTCCGCGACCTGAATCTTTTGACGATGAAGCCAGTGCTCTATGTGGCGAACGTGGCCGAGGACGAGGCGGCGACGGCGGAAGCGGACAACCCTTTCGTACAGAAGGTCAAGGCTTTTGCAGCAGAAGAAGGAGCGGAAGTCGTGGCAATTTCCGCTCGCGTGGAGTCGGAGATTGCGGAGCTTTCCGCCGACGAGGCGAAGGAATTTCTCGAGACGCTGGGACTTTCCGAGTCCGGGCTTGATCGGCTGATCAAGGCGGCGTTCTCGCTTTTGGGCCTGCTGACCTTCCTGACGGCGGGACCGGACGAGTGCCGTGCCTGGACCATCACAAAGGGAACGACGGCGCCGAAGGCCGCCGGGAAAATCCATTCCGATATCGAGCGCGGCTTTATCCGCGCCGAGATCGTCAACTACGACGACCTGATCGCGGCGGGCAGCATGAACGCCGCGCGGGAAAAGGGACAAATCCGGCTCGAAGGCAAAGATTATGTGATGCAGGACGGGGATGTGACCTACTTCCGGTTTAATGTGTAATACTAATGATATACTGCGCTCTGTTAAGATTTTTAAATCTTTACAGAGCGTGCATGAGACGTCAGAAGAGCTGAAGGCTCGGCTGTAGCCTGAGATACGTATTAGCATAATCGACAAAACTGCCGATTGCGGGATAAACGATAATGCTCCCCTTGTGCAGACAGCTTTTGCTGTTTGGCATAAGGGGAGCATTTTTGCGGTTGCGGAAGTTTTGTCGGCGCCGGGTTACAGATCCTGCGTCTTGATTCCCGAGTCCTTCATGAATTTCGCGAGTTTTGTCACGCCGTCCATCAGGTCGTAATAGTTGTCCGGCGTCAGGGACTGCGGCCCGTCGGAGAGAGCCTTGGCCGGGTTCGGGTGCATTTCCATGATCAGGCCGTCGGCGCCGCAGGCGACCGCGGCGAGGGCCATCGGCTTGATGAAGCGCCATTTGCCGGTGCCGTGGCTCGGGTCCACGATGATCGGCAGGTGGGAGAGGTGCTTGATGGCGGCTACCGCGGAAAGGTCAAGGGTGTTTCTCGTGTAGGTTTCATAAGTGCGGATGCCGCGCTCGCAGAAGATGACATTCGGGTTGCCTTCGTTCAGGATGTACTCGGCGGCGTTCAGCCATTCGTCGAGGGTGGCTGCGAGGCCGCGCTTCAGCATGACCGGCTTCTGGGTGCGGCCGACTTCCTTCAGCAGGCGGAAGTTCTGCATATTGCGCGCGCCGATTTGCAAAAGGTCGGCATACTCGGCGACGGTCTGGACGGCTTCGACTTCGGTGACCTCGGTGACGATGCGGAGTCCGGTTTTTTCCTTCGCCTCGGCGAGGTATTTCAGGCCTTCTTCTTCCAAGCCCTGGAACGAATACGGGGAGGTGCGGGGTTTATAGGCGCCGCCGCGCAGGAACTGGGCTCCGCCCTTCTTTGCGATTTCAGCGGCCTCGAGAAGCTGCTCGCGGCTCTCGACGGCGCAGGGGCCGGCCATCACGACGAATTCGTCGCCGCCGATGGGCACGCCGTCCACGTCGATGACGCTGGACTGGGGATGGAATTCGCGGCTGGCCAGCTTGTAGCTCTTCGAGATGGAGACGCTGCGCTCGACGCCCGGCAGCGCGTCGATGGCGCAGGAGGCGAGGCGCGTCTTGTCGCCGATGACGCCGACGATGCGCTGCTGGGAGCCCTCCATGACTTTCGCGGCAAGGCCGGCGTCCTGGATCATTTCGATGACATCTTTGATGTTTTCTGCGGTAGCGTCGGGATTCATGATGATAACCATTTGTAAATCTCTCCTTTATAAATGTAATCAAGCCCTCCCTTTGGGGGCGTTTTGGACGGGAGTCCAGCGAACTCCCCGGCAGGGGAGCCGTCGAAGACGGTGGGTGAGGTCTCTCCACGCCTGACTGTCTGCAATTTTGGCAGTCGATAACCTCATCCGTCAGCCTTTCGGGCTGCCACCTTCCCCAAAGGGGAAGGCTGTTTTATTTTTCCAGCACGGGGAATCTTCCCAAATCTTTGAGCCAAAAACTTTTTTGTCTCACGGCCTCGATGGATTCTTCCAGCGGCACTCTTGGCTTTCCCGCTTCGATTTCCAGGTCGAAGAAGAAAATGTAGACGCCGAGGCCTGTGCGGGCGGGGCGGGAGATGATGCGCGTCATGTTGACGCCGCGGCTGGCGAATTCCTCCAGCACGCCGCAGAGGCTGCCTGCCCGTGCGCCGTCGATCTGGCAGACGATCACCGCGCGGCCGCTTTCCGATTCGCCCAGTGCGGGGACCGGACGGCGGCGAAGCTGGTAAAATCTTGTGGAGTTCGTCATGCTGTCCTGTATCTCCGTGGCGACGGCGGAAAGGCCGTACAGTTCGCCTGCCCGCTCCGTGCAGATGGCCGCCGCGCCCGCTTCGCCGTTTGCGACCAGTTCGGCGGCTTTCGCGGTGCTTTCTGTGGCGACCAGCTTTGCCTTCGGAAAATGCGATTTCAGGTATTGGCGGCATTGCGCCAACGGCTGCGGATGCGAGTAGATGGTCCGCACTTCTGCGGCGGCTTCTTTTGCCATCAGCTGGTTGTGGATATCCCAAATCAGTTCGCGCTCGATGGCGAGATCGTCCATTTGCGCCAGTGTGTCCATCGTCACATTGACCGCGCCTTCCAGGGAGTTTTCCACCGGAACGACGCAAACGTCCACTTCGCTGTCGGCGGCAGCCTGTATTGCCGAGAAAATATCCGGGTACGGGCGAAGTTCCGCGCCGTCTTTCATCCGTTCCGAAAGGAACAGGGCCGCCGCCTCGCTGTGCGTGCCTCGCGGCCCGAGAAATCCCAATGTCTGCAAATCATCCCCTCCGTTTCGATAATAAAAAAGAGCGCCTGTCCCAAAAGGACGGGTGCTCCCGCGTTACCACCTTATTTGCCCGCTGCAGCGGGCCGCTCTGTTCCGACGGACTGCCTATGGCAATCGATCGGCCTCTCCTTGTAACGGCGGAGACTCCGACATCGCCTATGTCGCAGATGCGCTTTCAGCGAGCGGCTCGCAGGGGAACTTCCTCCGCGCGTCCCCGACCGGTTTCCAGCTCCCCCGGCTCTCTGTACGCTTTCGCGCGGCGTACTTTTCCTGTTCATAGCCTTTTGCATTTATGATTGCTTATCATAGCATGAAGAAAAAAGATATGCAAGCCTCAGGAAAAAATTTTCCGCAAAAATGTTTCACGTGAAACAAACGAACATAACCTGAAAATTTAATGAAAGGTCTGTGCCTTTGCCTGAATATGAATCTATTATGCAATATTTTATATACTTTTTATATAAAAATTTGCATAAAACTATTGAATTGCCCTTCCGGCGGTGATATGATTAAAAAGTGTTTTTATCAAAGATGGGAGCGTATGGCAATGCTGAAATTTTATACGAAGCGCTGCAAGGGCTGCGGTATTTGCGCGTATTTCTGCCCGCGCGGCGTGCTTGAGATCACGGAGCTGAACAAGTCTGCCATCAAGGCGGGCAAGGAAAACGACTGCATTTCCTGCGGACAGTGCGAGATGCGCTGCCCGGATTACGCGATTTTCGTGAAGAAGGAGGGAGCCTGATGAGCCGAGTTCTTCTTTTGCAGGGCAACCAGGCTGTGGTCGAGGGCGCGATCGCGGCGGGCGTGCGCTTTTACGGCGGCTATCCGATTACGCCGTCCACGGAGATTGCCGAGGGCATGGCAAAGCGTCTGCCGCAAGTCGGCGGTAAATTCATGCAGACCGAGGACGAGCTGGCCGGCATCGGCACCGTCGTCGGCGCCTCGCTGGGCGGCGTCAAGGCGATGACCGCGACTTCGGGACCGGGCTTTTCGCTGAAACAGGAAACCATCGGCATGGCGTGCAGCGCGGAGATTCCCTGCGTGATTGTCGATGTGCAGCGCGTCGGCCCCGCCACAGGACAGCCGACTTCGCCGTCCCAGGGCGACGTGATGCAGACGCGCTGGGGCACCCACGGCGATCATTGGCTGATCGTGGTGTCGCCGTCCAGCGTCCCCGAATGTTTTGATTTGACGCGGCGGGCGGTGGAGCTCAGCGAAAAATATCGCTGCCCGGTGATCCTTTTGATGGACGAGATTGTCGGCCATATGCGCGAGCGGATCGAGCTGCCCGACAGCTACGAGGGCCTTTCCGTGCCGCGCAGGAAGCAGCCGGACACGCCGCCGGAAAAATATTTGGCGTATGCCGATACCGACGGCTCGATGGTTCCGGCGATGGCGGATTTCGGCAGCGGCTACCGCTGGCATATGACGGGACTTGTCCACGACGAGACAGGATTTCCGAAAGGGACGCCCGCCGCGACGAAAAATTCCCAGGATCGGCTGCACTTGAAACTCCGCGACCATGAGGACGACATTGTGCAAGTCGAAAATTACAGGACGGATGACGCCGACGTCGTCGTGATCGCATACGGCGGCGCGGCGCGCACGGCCTATGACGCCGTGGACATGGCCCGGGACGAAGGCATACGTGCGGGCCTGCTTCGCCCCGTCACGATCTGGCCTTTCGCGGACCGGCAGATCCAGGCGGCGGCAAAAAAGACGAAGCGCCTGCTGGTGCATGAACTGAACTGCGGCCAATATGTGCGCGAAGTCGGACGCGCGGTGCGCGGGCTCGTGCCTGTCGACCTGTACGCGAAATATGATAACGAACCGGCGACGCCGGAGCAGCTGCTCGGGAAGATTCGCGAGTCTGCGGAAAAGATAAAGGGGGCGAAATAAGATGAAAAGCATGGAAGAGCTTGTCGATTTTTATTTCCGCCCGAACCGTCTCCCGCACCTTTGGTGCCCCGGCTGCGGCAACGGCGTCGTGCTGGGCGCGCTTTTGAAAGCGATTGACGCGGAAAATCTGGCGAAGGACGACGTGGCGATTATTTCCGGCATCGGCTGTTCCAGCCGCGCGTCGGGCTATGTGGATTTCAACACGGCGAATACGCTCCACGGACGTGCGCTGCCGATTTCCACGGGACTCAAGATGGCGCGCCCCGAGCTGAATGTCATCACGCTGTCCGGCGACGGCGACTGCTCGGCGATCGGCGGCAACCATTTGATCCACGCGGCGCGGCGCAATATCGGGCTGACGCTGGTGGTGTTCAACAACAGCATTTACGGCATGACAGGCGGCCAGTATTCTCCGTTGACGCCGGTGGGCAAAAAGGCGACGACGGCGCCGTATCTGACCATCGAGCCGAGCTTTGATATACTCGCGCTGGCGCAGGCGGCGGGCGCGACGTTCACGGCCCGCGCCACGACTTACCACGTGCCGGTCCTTGTGGACGTGCTTCGCAAGGGAATCCGTCACGAGGGATTCAGCATCATCGAGGTCGTCACGGGCTGCCCGACGAATTACGGACGGCAGAACCAGATGGGCGCCCCCGCGAAGATGATGGAATGGCAGAAGGATCACGGCGTGATGAAAGCGGCGTGGGACAAGATGGACGAAGCGGCGCGGGAAGGGAAATTCCCGATCGGCGTGCTGTCCGAGCGCAAGGATTTGAAAGAATATACGAAGGCTTACGACGAGGTCATTGCCCGCGCCCAGGCTTCCGTGAAGGAGGAAACGGCATGAAACAGAATTTTCGTTTTTCCGGCACGGGCGGACAGGGCTTGATCACCGCCGGCATTATTCTCGCGGAGGCCGCGCTCTTGGACGGGCTGCTCGCAGTGCAGTCCCAGTCTTACGGCCCGGAGGCCCGCGGCGGCTCGTCGAAGGCCGAGGTCATCATTTCCGATCAGCCGATTCGTTTTGGCCGCGTCACGCATCCGGACACGCTGCTCGTCATGAGCCAGGAGGCGGCGGACAAGTTTTCCGGCGACTGCGACGCGTCAAGCCTGATCATCACGGACAGCCTGTTCGTCAAGGACGTCCGCGCCAAAGACGCGCGCCGCGTCGATCTGCCGATTACCCATACCGCCCGCGAGGCGTGCGGCAAGCCGCTTTTTGCGAATATCGTAGCATTGGGCGCCGTCGTCGCACTCACAAAATGCGTGACGACGGAGTCACTGGAGCGCGCCGTGCTGGACCGCGTGCCGAAGGGCACCGAGGACGCGAACAAAAAGGCGCTGGCGGCGGGATATGAAATAGCGAAAAAAGCGGTGTAAAATTTAGGGCTTAGATTTACAATCTAAGTGCAACAGAAAAAGAATGACACAAGGATTCCTGT
>CAMVJN010000032.1 GCA_947167825.1 uncultured Selenomonadales bacterium
GGGAAGGCGATATCGTCTTCCGCGCAGGGGAAGTGCTTGCCAGCGGCGTCGTCCGCAGCGGGCGGTCGGTGGACGAGATCCGTTCCGACCTTGGCGCGTTGATCCAGCTGGCGAACGCGGGGGCGGCCGATCGGCTGGAAGGCAACAGGGAAGAGAATTATATCTGGATTTATACGCCGGAGTATGAAGAGGCGGCGGAAAGAATTGCAGAGGGCGGCGTGGATACGGTGGTCCGCATCGTCGCGGCGGGCAATCTCGTTCGCGGCGAGCCGGTGCGTACAGGCCTTCAGCTCTTTGCCAACCGTACGGTTTACAAGGAAGGAGAGCTGATCCTGTCGCAGCCGTTTGTTTTCGCAAGCGGACAGACCGCCGAGGCGGAAACGATTGTCATGCGGTTCCTGCAGGAGGTCAACACAGCGGCGAAGGAGAAGGGGATCCTGCCCGATCCGATCCGGGGCAGCGTCGGCGTTATGGGCAGCGCGCAATTCTACGAGGCGGTGAATGCGGTTATGTCGGGACGCGGTTCCGGCGTCATCAGCGCCTACGCGAAGGAAACGACCGACTCGCTTGGGCCGCTTCGTCTGCGGCTGCAAGTGGATGTGGAGGACAAGCCGGAATAGCGGTCGGGAAGAAGGGAGCCTGAATGGTGGTCGCGGCAATCGATCCGGGGCGCGAGAAATGCGGCGTCGCGGTCGTTGACGAAGACGGGCGCGTGCTGGAGCAAGCCGTTATCGCTACGGTTTTGCTGGCGGACGAGATGACGGCCCGCGTGAAGGAATTCCGGCCGGAACGCATCCTGCTGGGCAACGGGACGACGAGCCGGACTGCGGAAGAAACGATCCGCGAGGCGATCCCCGATGTGCCCGTGGAAATCGTGGACGAATACAGGACGACCGACGACGCGAGGATTGCTTATTGGAAAGCCAATCCGCCGAGCGGGTGGCGGCGTCTCTTCCCGACGAGTATGCAGGTGCCGCCGGCGCCGGTGGACGATTTTGTCGCAGTCATCCTGGCGCGGCGATATTTGCTCAATAGACATTAGCGGAGGTAAGGCGGCAGGGGCATCTGCCGCTTTTTTGGAATGGGGGATTTGAGATGAGCAATACGCAGATACAGACGCGTCCCGAATGGACGGAGTATTTCCTGGACATCGCGAAAGCGGTGGGGCGGCGCTCTACCTGTCTTCGCCGTCGGTACGGCGCGATCATCGTCAAGGACAAGATTATCATCAGTACCGGCTACAACGGCGCGCCCCGCGGCGAGGCGAACTGCATCGACACAGGCGTTTGCGAGCGGGAACGCCTGAATGTGCCTAAAGGGCAGAATTACGAGCTTTGCGTGGCCGTCCATGCGGAGCAGAACGCGATTGTCAACGCCGATCCGGTGAAAATGCAGGGGGCGACGATTTACATCGAGGGGTATAATGCCGACGGCAGTCTCGCTTCCGGCAAACCGTGCCTGCTTTGCCGACGGATGCTTCGGAACGCGATGATTGCCGAGGCCGTCTATCGCGAGCCGGACGGGACAATCGTGCATATCGCGCCGAAGGATATCGTGGATTGATAAGGAAAGGAGCCGTGATTTGCCGAGAAAACATTGACAAATCGCGGTTTTCGCTTTATGCTAATCTCCGTTAGAACTTTTTCTTATACCTTAAAGGGCACAGGCGGAGATGCATGAGACGGCATTTGCACCTTTGGTGCAAATGTAGCGTGCGTAGCACGCGTCAAATGATTACAGTATGTAATCATTTGTTAGGATTAAAATTTGCTGGAAACATAGTTGTTATGCAGAATAAAAAAGAAAGGGGGAGTCCGGGGATGCAGCGGCGGCCTTTGATGATTGCGGGCGGCGTTTTCGGGCTCCTCCTTTTTTGCGCGCTTTTTTTCTGGGGGTTGGCGAATACGCAATCCTTTATGGCCTCCATGGGGCAGATGGCGGGCGAGAAAGGCTCGGAGCTTCTCGGCTCCCGCGTCGAGGTCGGGGAAGTGCGCGTAAATTCCCCGTGGTCGTTGACGGTGCGCGATATCGCGCTTTACGACAAACGGGATGAGATTCTTCTGAAGGCTGAATCGGCAACGGTGCGGTTCAGCCTTTTTGGCATGCTGGGGGACAAGCCCGCGAAGGCGGTGGACGAGGTCGTGGTGCGCCGCCCGGAGGCGCGGATCGAGAAACGTGCGGACGGATCTTGGAATTACGCGGATTTGATCAAGGAGGACAGCGAGCCCAGCGGCTTTGCCGGTTTGGTGCGCGGTGAATACGCCTCGCTGGATTTCCGGATGGACGGGAAATCGCTGTTGTTTTCCGACGCGAACGGCAGCGTTGATTTTGCCGACGCGAAGGTGATGCGCGTCGCGATGAAGGCGAAACAGGACAAGGCGTCGTTTTCCGCCGAGGGAACGATAGGCGGGGAGGACGCGAAGCTTTATGTCGAAGCCGAGGATGTTTTTGTTGAAAAATATCTGGCATGGATACCGAAAGAAATCCTGCCGGAATCGGTAGAGCTTCGCGGAGGACATGTGGAGATGTTGACGGCGGAGCTGGAAAAACATGGCGACGCGCTTTCTTATCAGGGGCGCGGAACGATCTCGAACGGCGCGGTGCGCGTGCTGGAAACGGAAATCGAGAAAATCAATGGGACGGCGGACTTCTCGGAGCGCGAGATACGTCTCGCCGCGTCGGCGGAGGCGGCGGGGCAGCCGGCGAACGTGCGCGGAACCGTCGATCTTTCCGGGAAAGAGCCGGAGCTTCATCTGTTTGCGCGGTCGGAGGGCTTCGACCCCGGCGAGATTTTTCAGGACAGTCCCTTCCGCGGCGCGGTGGCTTTCTCGGCGCAGATCGAAGGGACGCCCGCGTCGCCGTCGGTCGGCGGCGCGTTCCGTGTGGAAAAAGGGACGCTGGCGGACTATGAAATCAAGAACGCGAAGGCGACGGCATCCTTTGCTGACAACCGGATTACTGTGCCGTCCCTGGCGGCGGATATTTTAGGCGGTCATGTGGAGGCGGCAGGAGAGTTCGATGCTTCGACGATGCGCTTTGACGGTCGCGCGAAGGTGACAGATGTGGACGCATCGCCGCTGGCGGAAGTTTTGCCGGGAATCTCCGGGCGCGCGTCGGCGGATCTCGGCTTTGCGGGGGACGCGGATACGCTGGATCAGACCTCCGTTTACGGCAGCGTGATGGCCCGTGACATTTCGTATCTCGACATTTCGGCGCCGGAGTTTTCCGCGTCCTTTTACCATGACCCGGGAGAGACGCAGATCGATTATATGAGCCTGCATCTGGAAAACGGCGGGGAGATTGGCGTCGAGGGGAAGATCCTTGGGATGGAGACCCTTGATCTGGCCTATTATGCGACCCATGTGGATCTTGGGTTGCTTTCCCGCGTCGATCCGGTTTTGGAGATGGCGGGCTTCGCCGATGCCAACGGGACAGTGCGCGGGCCGATGGAAAACCCGGAAGTGGCGGCGGACTTCGCGGCTATCCAAGGGCACCTGTTTCGGCAGCCCTACCGGACGCTGCACGGCAAAGCCAGCGGCAGCTTGGACGGGGTCAGCATCGATTCCTTCTCGATGGAGAACGGCGGCCATGTGACATGGCTGGCCAAGGGCGTCGTGGGGCTCACCGGGGAGCGCCGCGTCAATCTCCAGATCGATACGGAGGGCGCGCGCATGGAGGACTTTGCCGCGCTGGTGGCGCCGGATCAGCCGATTACCGGCGATATCGACAATATCATCACGGTCACGGGTACGCTGGACAATCCGTCGGTCGTCGGCTATATCAGCTCTCATCGGGGCAGCTACAACGGCTATCTGCTGTCCGGGATGGAAGGCGACTACACGATGAAAAACGGCGTGCTGACGGTGCAGGATTTCCACATCTATTCGCCGCTGGTGGATATGGATTTGAACGGCACGGTAACGGTGGCGACGCGGGCGCTTGATATGGCGGTGGCGGTCCATGACATCGACTTGCGGCGGTTCGAGAAAAAAATGCCGTACCCGATTGAAGGGCATGGCGTGTTTGACGGACGCATTTCCGGTACGTTGGACGTGCCGGTGTTTGACGGAAAGCTGTCGGCGGCGAGTATGACGCTGAACGGCGCGACGATCACGGACGCGGCGGGTGAAGTGCATATGCGCGGCTCGTGGCTTGAGTTGTCTCCTTTCAGTTTCCGGCAGAACGGCGGCGTTTACTCCGCGAAGGCTTCCTTCGATTTGGAAAGCGAAACCATGCGGGGAAAGGTAAAGGTGGAGCAGGGCGATCTCGTGGGGATGCTTGCCATTGCCAACGCTAAGAACGATGCGGTTCAGGGGCGTGTCAATGCAGACATCGACCTCGGCGGCACTTGGTCCGTTCCGCGTATTTCGCTGCGCGGCGTGATGACGGAAGGCAGCGTGCGCGACTATCCGCTGACGAATGTTTCAATCGATGCGGGGCTGATCGGGCGCGTGGCGACCATCCGCCAATTTGAAGGCCATCAGGGAGACGGCGTGCTGGCTGTCAAAGGCACGATCGATCTCGACGGCGATATCGACGCGCGGCTTTCCGCGCAGAAAATCCGGGCGGGATTGCTGTCTGCGGTTGCGGGGCTGGATATCGACGCGGTGGGAACGCTGGATTTGGAGGCGGAGTTCGGCGGTACTGTCGAGCATCCGTTGGCGGATGCGTCGCTGACAATCACGGACGGCGGCGTCCGCGGTTCGACTTTCGATTCGTTGACCGGGCTGATTCACTTGCGTGGAAGTGTTGTGGAATTGGAGCAGATTGTTGCCACGAAAGCGCAGGGAGAGAAGACATACAGGGCCAGCGCGACGGGAATGCTGCCGCTGAAGGCCTTTACGGCGGAACGGGGAGAAGATCTGTCCGAGTACGACAGGATCAATCTCCGTCTTTCGCTGGACGAAGCGGATCTCGGCCTGCTGCCGCTTCTGTCGAAGGAAATCGACTGGGCGATGGGTGAGACGGACGGCAACGTGGTCATCGGCGGTTCGTTGGCGGCGCCGACCTTTGACGGTCAGCTGCGCATCAAGAACGGATCGGTGAAGCTGAAGGCGCTGAAAATCCCGCTGACGGAAATGAATCTCGGATTGAAGATGGAGGGTGACTCGATTTCCGTCGAGGAAGGTTCCTCCGGGAAAATGGGGAAGGGAACCTTTGCCGTCAGCGGCGAGACGCGATTGGACGGCAGGACGCCGGTGGATTACCGATTGAATTTCGACGCGAAGGAGCTGGAGATTGCCTCGGCTTTCTTTACGGGGCCCCTGACGGCGTCCCTGGACTTCCGGGAAGGGGAGATATACGGACATCGGCTGCCGAAACTGACGGGCCGGTTCGCGGTCGACAACGTGCTGGTTTCCGTTCCGACTTTGCCGGAGAGTGACAGCGAGCTGCCGCGCATCATCCTCGACGTCGGCATCGAGATCGGGAAAAACACGCATTTTTACAGTTCCGGGCTTTACGACCTCTGGATCCAGGGCAGTGCGCATTTCGGCGGGACGACGCGCCATCCGAAGCAGTCCGGTTCCATTTCCGTCCGGCGCGGACGGGTGCAGTATTTGCAGACCTCTTTCCGTGTCACGGAAGGCGAGGCGTACTTCAATCAGGTCGACTCGTTCCTGCCGAGCATCACCTTCCGGGCGACGGCTCGGATGAACCGGACTCGCATCATGCTCGGCATCGACGGGCCTTTGCAGCAGATGAAGTTTACGCTGACCTCCAGCCCGGAAATGAGCCAGCAGGAAATTATCCGGATGTTGACGCTGCGCGGCGCGTCCGTGACGGGCGGAAACGTGGATTCGGCGGAGGCGCAGAGGAACGCGCTGCTTTTGGCGGGTCTCCAGATGAGCGTTCTGGGCGAGGTGCAGGACGCGATCCGCGACCTTTTGCAGCTGGATGAATTGACTTTGTCGACAGGAACCTTTGAAAAACGTGAAAAAGGGGGAGACAAATCGACAATTGAGGCGTATAATGTACAAATAGGCAAGTATGTCACCGACAAGGTCATGCTCCGATACACCCAGAGCCTGACCGAAGATATGCGCCGTTACGGCGTGCGTTACGATTTCACGGATCGCTTCAGCATGTTCGTGGCGCGCGACGAGAAAAACAGCAACTGGTTCGGCTTTGAGGCGCGGATCAAATTTTAGAGTGATTCGTCAGGCAAAGGGGGTGCTCGACCTGCGGCTGGAAGAATATATCCGAGAACTGAAAAAAATTGAGATATTGTCTCCCGAGGAGGAAGCGCGGCTTTGGGAAGCGTTCAAAGCGCATCATGACGAGGATGCGCGCGCGAAGCTGATCCAGTCGTATCAGCCACTCGTGTTCAAGCAGGCTGCGCCTTACCGTACCTCCGAACATATCATGGACGTGCTGCAGGAAGGGACTGTCGGGCTGATTGAGGCGGTGGAGGGTTTCGACCCGTCCCGCGGCGTGGCGTTCAGTTTATTTGCAGTGCATCGCATCCGCGGACGCATGATAGATTTCCTGAGAAAGGAAGGGGACTCTGCCGCTCCCTGTATCGACGGCATGGTGGACGCCGAGGGCCTTCCGTGGAAGGAGCGTATCGCCGATCCGGGAGCGTTGCCCGAGGAGCAGGCGGAAAGCCATGTGCTGGCCGAGCGGCTGCGTGAGGCGATGGCACGTCTTCCGCAAAAAGAGAGGATCGTGCTGGAGGAAGTGTATTTGGAGGGCGGCGCTGTGGACGGCGTGGCTGACGAATTGCATTTGAGCACGTCGCGAATCTACCGCTTGCAGAAGACGGGCATCCGCCGCATTCGCGGCATGATGGCGCGATTCATGCACCATTGGCACGAAAAGTGATTGTTTCGGGGCGAATATTGACGATAAACGCCCATATTGCCTGAAATTTTCCCGCCGCAGCGGATTTCACGGCGCGAGGGAAAGCGGCAAAAGGCGGAATATAAAATAAATCAAGGTTTTGGGGCTTGTGTTTCGAAAGGAGGAGTCGCATGGACAGCGGGGCAGACGACCGAAGCCGTCTCAGGCTGCATGTGCGCGCGGCTCGCGAATGGCTGGGGCGAGCGGAAGAATCGCTGGGGCGCGCCGACGATGTGCGGGGCGATTTGAATCTGATGCTGGCGCAGGCAGAATTGACACGAGCCAAGGAGACCGAGCGCCCGAGTGTTTCCGTGGTATGGGCGAGAAGATTGGCGCCGCTTTTCGTTGCGGTGCTGATTGCGGGCGGCGGATATTCCATGTGGCGCGCGGGAACACAGACTGAGCCGGAGCCGTTGCCGCTTGTGCGGCACACGGAGCAAAGCGTGACGGCGGCACGGGCTGAAGCGGCCGTGTTGCCTGCGCCTCCTCAGGAAACAGAAACAGCGGGCAATACCCTGCCGGAGATTGCCCAGGAGGAGGAACCGCCGGAAATGGTTTCGGCGGCGGAACCGGAAGCGCTGGAGACTACGGAAGCAGCGGAAGCGGCGGAGACGACGGAACCGTTGCAGGAATCGGTACAGCAGGCGCGGCTCCCCTCGGAGGATATGCAGCGGCTGATGAACAGCGCGGGGCAAAGCCTGCGCGCGGTACAATAAAACAAAATGACGATGATGGGTAAAGAGAGCTTTTTGGGAGGTTTCATTTTGGAGAAGAAAGCATACCGGGCATGGGCTTATACGGCGGCTGTTGCAGCGAGCTTCGCGGCGATGCCTTTGGGAACGGCGCAGGCAGAGGAAGCGGAAACGAATCCGCAGGCGGTGATTGCGCTGCCGGACATCACGTCGGTGCCGATTTCGGTCGTTCCGGCGCCGGTGGTGACTGAGGAAGAAGCGCTCAAGCGCCAGGAAGAGGAAGACGCCAAACTGCGCGCCGCTGCGGAAAGAAAAGCGGCGGAGGAAGCCGAGCGCAAAGCGCGCGAGGAAGCTGAGCGCAAGGCCGAGGAAGAGCGGCGCAAAGAAGAAGAAGCTCGACGCGCCGCCGAAGAAGCGGCCCGCAGGGCGGCGGAGGAAGCTGCGGCGGCGAAGGCGGCGGAGGCCGTCACAACGACGCAGGGAGCCGTTTCCGCGGATCAGTGGACAGCCCTTCGCCCGGATGAGCAGGCGATTGCCCTGCGGCAGAAGGCTCTGGTTGGGCAGACCATCGTCGACGTCGTTTTTGACGGTGCCGGCGATCTTACGCTGCCGAAGGCGAAAGAGGCTCTCCTGACCCGTCCCGGCGATGTCTTCGCGGAGGATACCATAGACAAGGATCGCGGGGCGATTTACGACGTCGGTCTGTTCTACGATATTTTCCCGACCTTTGCGATTGTTCCCGATGGCGTCGTCATCACTTACCATCTGTTGGAAAACCCGGTGCTGAAATCCGTCACTATCGAAGGCAATACAGTCATCAAGACGGAAGAGCTTCGCAAGATTATCACGGTTTCGGAAGGCGAAATGCTCAATACGCGGACTCTCCATGAAAACCTGCAGGCGGTTTCCGACCGTTATCACAAGGACGGATATATCCTCGTCAAAGTCAACAACCTCGATATCGGCCGGGACGGCAATCTGAAGATCGCCATCAACGAAGGCAAATTGGAAGGCTACGTGGTCAAGGGCAACACGAAGACGAAGGAAAGGGTCGTTGTCCGAGAGATGCGCATGAAGCCGGGCGAGCCGTTCAACGCGAAAAAGGCGCGCCGCAGTATGCAGCGCGTATACAACCTCGGTTTCTTCGACGACGTCAACATGAAGCTGAATCCGGGCGTCGAGCCGAATTCCGTCGTCCTTGAGGTGGACGTTGTCGAGAAACGGACGGGCAATTTCACTGTGGGCGCAGGCTATTCCAGCTCGGACGGCTTTATCGGACTCGTCGGCATCGGCGACAGAAATTTCCGGGGCATCGGCGATGCCGTCAACCTGACCTTCGAGTTCAGCGGCGACGATACGGACAATCACGGTTATATGTTCTCCTATCGCCGTCCGTGGCTCGACAAGAAGGAAACGGCGGTCACGTTCCGTATTTACAACCGTACCTATCGTTACTATGATTATGATACCCATGGCGACGAGATTGAGGAATTCATGCGCAAGTATATGGGCGGCGAATTCACGTTCAGCCGTCCGGTCAGCGAGGTCTCGACGAACTTCATCACGCTTCGGACCCGGGAAGACCAATACGTCAAGCATTATGGGGGCAGATACAACCGCAGCACATGGTACGATTGGAAAGATGCGAACTTCGGCACGACCCGCAGCCTGGTTCTGGAACATGTTACGGACACGCGGGACAATGTTTTCAATCCGATGAAGGGCAACAAGCTGAACCTGACAGCGGATATTGCCGGGTTCGGAGGGAAGTTCAAGTACCAGAAATACACGATTGAGGAAAACTATTATATCAAGGCCGGCCATGCGCAGGTCTTTGCGATCCGGGGTATGTACGGCTACGGCAACGGGACGATTCCCGAATACAGCCAATATCGCATCGGCGGACAGAATACGGTTCGCGGCTACCGCGACGAGCAGTTCCGCGGCAACCATATGTGGCTCGGGACGCTCGAATACCGCTTCCCGGTCTTCAGCAAGGTGCAGGGGGCGCTGTTTACGGACTTCGGCGGCACTTGGGCTTCGGGCTGGTCGCCGCAAAACACGTATTCGTCCTTCGGCTTCGGGCTGGGCATCCAGACGCCGGTGGGGCCGATCCGTGTCGATCTGGCGCACGGCAAGCAGGGGAATCGTGTGCATTTCAGCGTCGGCGGTACGTTCTGATACGGCCATGAGGGATTTGAGGAAAGAAATGCGGCGGTTTTCCGCCGCATTTTTCGCTATACTGGTCTTCCTGTTTTTTGTGCAGGCCGCCGAAGCCAAGGGGACAGTCGAAGAAATCGCGGCAAGCGTGACGGCCGTTTCTCCGATTCCGGCGCTCGTCCGCCAGCGGATGGAAACGACAGTATCGGCTATCGGCGCGCAGCTCCTGACGGGGCGGCGGATCTCCGAGGTGGAGGCGGAACGGGCGCAGCAAGAGGCAATCATCCACGAGGTCTTTGACAAGGTGCTTGTCGGATATTCTGTTGAAAGCGTCGTGCTGACGCCGGGGGAAACCTCGCGGATAGAGATCCGACTCGTACCGTGGGCGGATGTCATTCGTGCCGTGCACGTCAACGTCACGGTCGAAGGTATGCCGCCGCTGGTCGAGGAAATGGCGCGCCGCGACCTTGCCGACGTCGGGCGCGTGTTCGGCGAGGGCATGCAGGGGCTTCCGGTCGCGGCCAGCGATTGGACGAACGGCGTCCTGAAGCGAAGCCTTCAGCAGTATTTGGACGAGCATTTGCCGGAATTTCGCGCGGACTTCGACGTGGTGCCGGGGGACGAGACGCGAGTTGTGCTGACTGTTTATCCGCGTCTTCCGGTGGTGCGAACGATTGATCTCTCCATGCGGAGCGATTCGATCCCGAATTTCACGCTGCTTGCTCATCGGCAGGAAATGCAGGACAATGTCAATATGCTGATCGGCGTTCCCGTGGCGTTTGTCCAGCGCCATGAGGCGGAGTTCTGCGAATTTTTCGCGTCGTCGCTGGACGCCGCGCCGAGTTTTCGCGCGCTGGATCTGCATACGGCTGTGACGATGCGTCCTGGACGGGACATGTCGGTCATGAGCCGCTCGGACACGAAAAAATATCTGATTCGCCTCGAAGGTTGGGTCGATATTTCCCATAAGGATGCGAATGATCGCGACTTGGTCTTTCGTTTCCACGCGGGCAAGCGGTTCTCGCCGAGGGACGAATTTTTCGTGCAGACCGATATCATGCCGCAGAATGTGAGATGGACATGGGAATTGGGCTATGCGCGCCATCTTGCGGACATGACGCGGCTGATTGTGCGATACGATATGAGGGAAAAGAAATTCATCCTCGGCGGCGAGCAGGAGCTCGGGCGCCGCTGGATGCTGCGCTATGAATACCGATGGACGGATCAGATGGGCGAAGGCGCGATCCGTTATCGACTCCACGACTTCTTGAGTTTGGAGTATGTCGTTGACAAGGAAGACAACTGGCTGCGGGTTATCGGGAATTTCTGATTTTGTAGGAAATATGAAAGGCGGCGTCGACTGGATTTTTCCGGTCGGCGCCGTTTTTTGTCATGGCCCGGTTTTTTTATTATTCCCCGATCCTCCCGATTTCCGTGTAGATCATTCCGTGTTTTCCGCGAGCGGAACGCATCAGGGAGACGCCGGTGACCTCCATTTCCCCTTTTGGGGAGTGAACCGGAGGCAGGGGCGTTTCTCCGAAGTATTCGGCCCGCCGCACCAAAGTGATGTGCGGGGAGAAACGCTTGCGATCGTAAGGGATGTCCCGGTCCGCCAAAGCGTGGCGCAGTCGCTTGACGAAAGCCGCGAGCTCCGGATTGGCCTCGATTCCCGCCCAATACAGGTCACTGAAATTCCCAAGCCCTTCGATCCGCAGCGGGAACGGCTCGAAGGGGACGGACGCCAGCGCGTCCATGACGGCGTCGGGATTTCCGTATTCGCCGACAAAAGCGAGGGTCAGGTGCAGGTTTTCCTCCGGGACATAGCGCCCCCGCACATCAAAGGATTTCAGCTCCGACTGGACGTCCAGCAGAGCGTCCAGGAGCTCCGCGCTGAACAGGATGGCGATGAACAGTCTCATGGCGTTTCCCTCCCTTCTGCAAGAATCTCCCGCAATCTTTTTCCGGCAATCTCCTTCGGCAGCGGGCCAAGCTCCGTATAGAACTCATGCATCCTGTCGAAGGGGATTTTTTTCAGGAGCGCTTCGCCCCGCGTTTCGAGCACAAGGCTCAGGTATTTGTAAAAGAATCCGATCCAATAGGCTTCGCCATTGGCATATTTCCCCTCTGTCGGCTTTTCCGTCAGCAGCTCCTCGTCCTCGATCAGGTCGAGGGAATAGGACGGCGACGCGATCTGGTAATAGGAGTAATCGTCGTCCTTGCCGCTGGTGGCGAGTTCCGAGCTCAAATACCGTTCCGCATAGCCTTCCAGGTCGTAGCCGAGGCGGTTGGCGATGGCGAAAATCTTCCCCTGTTTGTTGCAGCGCTCATAGGGAATCGTGATTTCATTGGGGGTCATGGTGTCGCCTCCCTCCGGTTTATTGTTGTCTCATTTTGCTTTGACGTGTGTCCGTGGAAGGCGAAGGTCGCGCCTTTCCCCTCGACGCTGTCCGCTTCCAGTACGATATCGTGACGGCGGGCGATATTTTGCGCGATGGCGAGTCCAAGCCCGGTGCCGCCTTCCCGGTTCGTGCGGAATCGGTCGAAAATGTGCGGCAAAAGCTCGGCTGCGATGCCGGGACCGTGATCTTTCACGGCTATGCGCCAACGGTCCTCCGAAACTTCGACGCCGATTTCAACAACTCCGCTTTCCGGCGAGAATTTCACCGCGTTGTCGAGAACGGCAAGGAACATTTGACGCAGTCGTCCGTAGTCTCCGCGCATCGGAATCGGCGGCATTTCTGTTAGATGAAGTTCGACAGACATCGGCGCGGCAAGGCGGCGCACTGTCCGTACGGCGTCCCGGAGGGCGTCGGAAAGATCGACGTCCGTTTTATCGATGGCAAAGTCGGGATTCTCCAGCCGCGCCAGATCGAAAAGATCGTTGACGAGACGGTTCAGATGCAGCAGGTTGGACTGCATTTGCGCGAGGTAATCACGCCGTTTTTCCTCGTCCTCAACGAGCCCCGCCGAGAGCGCGTCAAGGGAGCCGCGCAGCACGGTCAGCGGCGTCCGCAGCTCATGGGAGATGCTGGCGAAGAAATCCCGCCGCATGGCGTCGAGCTTCGAGCGTTCCTCGGCGGCGTCTTCCAACCGCTGGGCGAGGACGTCAAGGCTTTGGGCCAGCGAGCCGATCTCGTCGTCCTGCCGGACGCCGCTGCGGGTTTCGTATTGACCGTCAGCCAGTGCGGCCGCCGTTTGTTCCATCATGGACAGCGGGCGGATGAAACGGCGCGCCAGCAAGAACGACAGAATGGCCGCCAGCAGGAAGGCGAGAATCAGGGAAATCGCGAGAATCCGGAATCCTGCTGCTTCGCTGGCGCGGATGTCCGAAAGGCGGCGGTGCATCAAAAGCGCACCGGTCACGCTGCCGTCGGCGCCGCGGATCGGCGCGCCCGCGGACACGGAGGGGACGTCCAGCATCGCGTTGAAGCTTTCCCCGGCGACGCTTTCTCCGGCGAAGATTTTCTCCAAAAGCGTTTCGGCGGCGGGGGGCAGCTCCGTGTAGTCCGTTCCCGTTTCCGCGCCGCTCAAAGTAATCGTGCGCTCGGCGCGATCCACGAGCCAGACTTCACTGCCCGTGAAGGCGTTCAGTTGTTTGAGTAGCGAAGCAAGGTTGTTGTCGCTTTCCGTTGACGGGGCGGGAGTTTCGGAGACACGGCGGCGGCAATAGGTGTGCGCCCCCATGTTGCCGTGGTCTTTCGTGTTGCTTTGCGTCTGTGTAGTCGGGGGTTCCGTTCCCATGCGGCGCATCATCATGCCGTGACGTCCTCCGTGCTGCCCACGGGGCATGGCGTCGGATGGAGTATTTGTGCCGTCGCTGATGTTGCTTGTTTCCTTTCCCGACAGCGACGCGGCGATGACCTCCGCGTGCGTTTTCAAATCGTTGGTGTGCAAATCCAGAGTGTAGCGGCGGAATAGGAAGCCGAAAACGCCGCCGATGATAAGCGCGAAAACCAGCAGCGTTACGGAAAAATAAAGCATCAGGCGGCGGGTCATGGCGTTACCTCCAGCGCGTAGCCGACGCCCCAGACCGTTTTGATATCCCAGTCCTCATGGGGGATCTTCGCGAGCTTCGCGCGCAGCCGTTTGATATGCGTGTCTACCGTTCGCGTATCCCCTTCGTAGTCCCAGCCCCAAAGCCGATCGAGAAGATGCTCGCGGGAAAAAGCGCGACCTTTGTTCTCTGTGAAAAGACATAAAAGATCGAATTCCTTTTTCGTCAGCGATACCGTTTCGCCGCCGATCTGTGCGCGGACCTCGTCGGGGAACAGCGTCAGGCTGCCGCAGGTTATCGCATGATGCGCGGCCTCCGCAGAACGCTCCAGACGGCGCAGCACGGCGCGGACGCGGGCCATCACCTCTGCGCCGGAAAAGGGCTTCACGATATAATCGTCGGCGCCTATATCGAGCCCCATGATCCTGTCGTAGTCTTCGCCCCGCGCCGTGATCATCAGAATAGGTACATTCGACTCGGCGCGGATGGCGCGGCAAACGGCAAACCCGTCCATCTTCGGCATCATCACATCCAGCAGCACTACTTCAAAATGGCCTTCATGAAACAGCCGCAGCGCCTCCTCACCGTCCCGGGCCGAAGTCACCGCGAATCCCGCGGGCACCGCAAAGGTTTTCAGGATATCGACAATCGCCGCGTTGTCGTCGGCAATCAGCATAGGAATCAT
>CAMVJN010000033.1 GCA_947167825.1 uncultured Selenomonadales bacterium
GCCCTTGCGGCGCATTTCCTCGTTGATCAGCGAGGAGAACAGCACGACGGGGATGTCGTGCAAGCGATCGTTCTCGCGGATCAGCTTCAGCAAGCGGTGGCCGTCCATCTGCGGCATTTCGATATCGGTGACGACGAGGCGGACAAGGCTCTCGATCGGCGCGTCTTTCTTCGCCAGCGCTTCGAGGTAATCCCACGCCTCTTTGCCGTTGGAGTACGGCTTCACATAATTGTAGCCTGACTCGTGCAGCGTCGTGGTCAAGAGGTCGCGCAACATCGGCGAGTCCTCGGCGACAACGATATGCTCCTTCGAGCGGCGTTCCTTCAGGGCGGCCTCGGCTTCCTCGAAGGTGGTCAGCTTCGCGTTGATTTCCGGATTGACCTCGGCGATGATCGTCTCAAAGTCGAGCAGCAATACGATTTTTTCGCCAAACTTCACGATGCCGACGACGCGGGACTGGTCGCCGACCTCCGGCGCCGGCTCCATGTCCTTCCACGACACGCGATGGATGCGGGACACGTTGTCGACCAGGAAGCCGATATAGTAAGCGTTGATTTCCGTGACGATGATGTTCTTCGCGCGTTCCGTCCCTCCGACGTTCAGGCAGCGCGGCAGATTGACGAGCGGCATGGAACGCCCGCGCAGCGTGAACAAACCGTCAATATATGGATGAGCCTGCGGCATTTCCGTGACCGGGAAATCCGACGCCGTAATAACCTCGCGCACCTTCGCGACGTTGATTCCGTAGTTGACGTCGCCAATGCCGAACTCGACGATTTCAAATTCGTTCGTCCCTGTTTCCAGAAGGATGCCTTTTTTGTCCTCTGCCATGCAATCGCCCCCAAAATCTCCCCCGATTCCCTTGCGGGACGGAAGTTCTCATACAGTAATAATTCGCCATGTGCGAAAAATTTCCTGCTTTTGCCTAAAAAAAGCTTTTTCGCATAACTCTCTGTGTATTATATCATAGCTGTCAGAAATTTTACAACGCTTTCTTCATTTCTTTTTCATTTCTTTTGCGAATCGCCGATATTTTCTTCCCCGTTTCCCAGCAAGAACGTCCAGCCGTCCCGCTGCTCGATTTTCCCTTCCTTCAGCAGATGGCCGAGAGCGCGTTTGAACGCCGCCTTGCTGACGCCGAACTTGTCGCGGATAATCTCCGGCGAGGTTTCGTCGCTGTAAGGCATCCGCCCATGACGTTCCCGCATCAGCGCAAGAATCGCGTCGCTGTCCGTCACCAGTGCTTTTTCCTTGACCTCGCGGAGCGAGGCGTTGAGCCGCCCGTCCTCCCGCAGGAAGGTCACCCTCGCTGTAACGGTCTCGCCAACCCGGGGGCGGGTTTTCATTTCCCGGTTGTCGATGAATACGATATAGCGCTCCCTGGAAAACAGGAACGCGCCCTTATCTGTATAATTATAGATTTCCCCGGTCACGGCGTCGCCGACCTTGACGCCCTCGGCGGGCTTCGAGGCGCGGCGCATCTCGTCCTCGACCTCCATGGTCACGGCGAGGCGTCCCGATTTGTCGGTGTAAAGCTTCGCCCAGACCCGTTCGCCGATCCTGGGCCGCCCGCGCATCCCGGCGAAGGGCATGAAAATCCCCCGCTCCGCGCCGACGTCGAGGAACGCGCCGTCCTTGCTGACATTGACGACCTTCATCCGCGCAATCTGCCCTTCCTTCATCTTCGGCACCCGCATGCTGGCGGTCAGGCGGCGCTTCGGGTCGCGATAGAGAAAGACCTCGACCTCGTCACCGACGGCGACGGGCGCCGTCTGCTGCTGCGTATGCAAAAGCACGTCGTCGCTGGTATTGCCCGTTTCCGCGTCCAGGAACGCCCCCATCTCGCCGAGCCGCGCGACGCGCATGGTCGCCACCATGCCCTCATGGACAGTCCGCCGCTTGCGCGTGGGGATTTGCTGTTCCTCCCCGGATTCCGTCATATGGTTTTGCTCGTCCGTCATCGATCAATCCTCGTAAGGCGTCAGCTCCGCATCGCCCCAAAGCTGCTCCAGCGCATAATATTCGCGGCTGTCGCGGGTAAAGACGTGCAGCACGCAGTCGCCATAGTCCATCAAAATCCATTCGCCTTCGCGGTAGCCCTCCTTGTGGCTGAACGGGACGCCCGCCTCGTCCAGTTTTTCCTCCACCGCGTCGGCGATGGCGCGAGTTTGGGTGGTCGTGTTCGCCGAGCAGACGACGAAATAATCGGTTGCGACTGTCAGCCCTTCCATTTTCATCAAAACAATATCGTGCGCTTTCTTGCTGCTGGCCGCCTCGGCAATCGCCTCGGCCAGCTCTTTCGATGTGGCAAACAAATGGTTTCCTCCTTTTTTCCTGAAACTATTTATTCTCTGTCTCCACGTTTTCCTCTGCCTTCGGGAAAAGCGTTTTCATTTTTGCCGCGATATGCCCCCTGTCGGGCATCCAAATGCTTTCATCGCCCGCATAAGGCGAGCCCGGCAACATGATAGTCTCGGGGTCTTCCTTCGAGAGTATCTGCAAAACCTCCGCCAAATGCGCGCTGTCCCAGACCTCAACATTGGTATCGACCTGCTCCTGCAAAATCTTCATCAACGCCGGCAAGTGCCCCAAGGTGTTCACATTCAGCAGCCGCGTGTAAAGCGCCTTCAGGAAACGGTGCTGCCGCTGAACGCGGCCGACGTCCCCCAGCTCTCCGCTTCGATACCGCAAATATTTTTGCGCGGTATCGCCGTCCATGTGCTGGACGCCCTGCGGGATATGGATGGAAAGCCCGAGTTCAGGGTCCTCGTAGTCCATGCGCATTTCGACGTAAACGTCGATCCCGCCCAGCGCATCAATGAAATCGTCCAGCGCTTTCGTGTCCATGACGACATAATAATGGATGGAAACGCCCAAAAGATTGCGCACGGCGTCCGTCATGCCCGAAACGCCAATCTCGGAATATTTTTCGCCGAGCCGCTCCCATGTCTTGCCGTCCGCCGCCGTCACCACCGTGCCGCGGGGAATCGAGATGATACGCACTTTCCCTGTCGCATTGTCAAGGCTGACCAGCAACATAGTATCCGCATGGCCGCCGCTGAAGTCGCCGCCCCGGTCCACGCCGAGCACCAGAATATTCATATACGACTCAAACTTCTCATCCAGCGGCACGCGCTCTGCATTCCGCCGTTCGCGGTAATTCTCATATTTCGCATGGTACTCGTGGTAGACCGCCGCGCCCCTGCAAAGCTCCAGCCATGACGCCCACCCCACGGCGGCGAGGACGCAAAGAAGCAGGGCGAGCCTGATGAGGCTGAAAATCGCGCGGAGCAGCCGTTTCCTGCGCTTTGCGCGTATATTGTTCCGCGTCTCGCTGTGCTTTTTCGTCATCTCGCCCCCTTTCCTGTAGCTAGTTTCTGCTTAAGACTCGATCATCTTGCCCGTGAAATCGTGCCAGCAAAAGCTCGTTCCTCGCCAGCACCGTGTCCGGGTGAACCAAATGGCCTTTCTCCAATACAAAGGCAATCGAGCGCGTCAGCCCCGCCAGCGTCATCTCGTCCAGCGAAGCGCTTAGCGCAAGCTCGCGCAATTTTTCGACGCCCGGATAATCCCTCGTCGGCTCCATCATGTCCGCGAAATAGATAATCTTGTCCAGCGCCGTCATCGAGCTGCCTCCCACCGTATGCCGCGCAATCGACCGCAGGACTTCTTCTTCCTCCACGCCGTAAACTTCCCGGGCGACACAGGCGCCCAGGGGCGCGTGCAGAAGGAGCGGCATGGCCCGCTCGACTTCTCCGTATGCAATGCCCCGGGCATCCGCCTCCGCCGTCATCGCCTCGTTCGGAAACATCCGCGCGCAGTCGTGCAAAAGCCCCGCCAAACGCGCCCGGGATTCGTCCACGCCGAACCGCTTCGCGAGAAACGCCGCCGTGTCCGCGACGCCCAACGAATGCTCATAACGGCTCTTTTTCAAGCGGCGGGAAAGCTCCCTCTTCATTCCCTCGTAATCCATCAGCGATACAGACCTTTTTTGTAAATGTACTGCTCCACCTCGCGGGGCACGATGTACCGGATCGAGGCTCCGCGGGCGACGCGTTCGCGAATATCCGTCGACGAGATTTCCAGCTCCGGCGTGTTCAGCAGATGAATCTGCCGCACGCCGAGGTCGCCCAAGAGCGCGCGGGTCTTTTCCACGTCGGGACGGCAGCCGGGACGGGACGCCGCGATGAACGGGCAGATTTCCAAAAGCTCCTCGATACGTTCCCAAGTGTGGATTTCACGGACAATGTCCGTGCCCGCGATAAAGAAAAATTCCGTATCGCCGCCGGACGTCCGCATAAGCGCGCGCACCGTGTCAATGCTGTAGGACGGCCCCTCGCGGCGCATCTCGATATCCGAGACCTCAAAGGAGGGATTCGAGCAGGTTGCCAGCACCGTCATCAGATAACGGTCCTCGGCGGGGGAAATTTTGCGCCCCAATTTGTGCGGCGGCTGCGCGGCGGGAATGAACAGTACCGTTTCCAGCTCGTACTCGTCCCGCACCGCCTCTGCCAGCATCAGATGGCCGATATGGATCGGGTCGAAGGTGCCGCCGAGAATGCCGACGCGATGTTTTGTCTCTGCCATAGAGCCCCCTCATTTCCCAAACACGAACATCGCCGCGCCCGTGGCAAGCGCCATTGTCGCAGCGACAATCAGCGCCGCCCGCGCCGCGTCGATCATATCACAACGGTTTTTCGGGTCGCGCCAAGCGTCCCGGAGCGACGAAACATAATCCGAAAAGCTCATTCGCGAATCTGCCCCTCGCCGAAAATCAGGTATTTCGTACTGGTCAATTCATTCAGCCCCATGGGACCCCTGGCGTGGAGCTTCTGCGTGCTGATGCCGATCTCCGCGCCGAAACCGAACTCAAAGCCGTCGGTGAACCGCGTGGATGCGTTCACATAAACCGCCGCCGCGTCCACTTCCCGCTGAAATCGATGCGCGTGATTTAGGTCGTTCGTCACGATCGTCTCCGAATGGCCCGTATTGTAACGATTGATATGAGAAATCGCCTCGCCGATATTCTTCACGACCTTGACCGAAAGAATCAGGTCGTCGTATTCCGTCGCCCAGTCCTCCTCCGACGCTTCGGCCATGTCCGTCACAACTGCCCGCGCCGCCGCGTCGCCGCGAAGCTCGACGCTTTTTTCCCGCATCGCCTTCGCCATCTTGGGCAAAAATTCCTTCGCGACGCCCTCATGCACCAACAGTGTTTCCATCGCGTTGCAGACGGCGGGCCGGGAGGTCTTCGCGTTCAGCGCGATACGGAGCGCCATGCCAAGGTCGGCACCCGCGTCCACATAAGTATGGCAAATCCCCGCGCCGGTCTCGATGACCGGAACGGCGCTTTCCATGACCACGCGCCGGATCAGTCCCGCGCCGCCGCGCGGAATGATCACGTCGAGCAGCCCGGTCAGGTTCATCATCACGCCCACCGCGTCGCGGCTCGGGCTGTCGATGAACTGGATCGCCCCCTTCGGCACGCCTTCCTTTTCGGCGGCTTCCGCCAAGATCCCGCTGACAGCGCGGTTTGACTTCAACGCCTCGGAACCGCCGCGCAATATCACCGCGTTTCCCGATTTCAGGCAAAGCGCGGCGGCGTCCGCCGTCACATTGGGGCGCGCCTCGTAAATGATGCCAATGACGCCGATGGGCACTTTCACGCGACGAATCTCCAGCCCGTTCGGGCGAATCGTTTCCATCTCGCCCTCGCCGATCGGATCGGGCAGCATGGCCGTTTGGCGAAGCCCGTCCGCCATGCCGCGGATTCGTTTCTCATCCAGCATCAGCCGATCAAGCATCGCGCGGGGCGTTCCCTTCGCCTCCGCTGCTTTCATATCCTCGCCGTTCGCCGCGAGAATCGCACCGGCGTTTTTCTCCAGCGCGTCCGCCATCGCGCGAAGCGCCGCATCCTTCACAGCCGAGGAGGTCACCGCCAGCCGCCGCGAAGCCTCCTTCGCCGCTTGCGCCTGATCGCGGACGATTTTTTCTATATCATTCATGCGTAATTCCTCCAAAAAAAGAAAAAAGGAAAACAGCGTCAACTGTTTTCCTTATTATTACACACCAAAAGCACTTCGTCAATTTTTCGTGTAATGAATCGCGCACTTATATCATCATCACCAGATTGTCCCGATGGATGACCTCGTCGTGAGTCGCCTCGGGAAGAATCTTGATGATTTCCTTTGTCTTTTTGCCGGCGATGCGGCGAATCTCATTCGCGCCGTAGTTCGCCACGCCCCGAGCGATTTCCCTGCCGTCGGGTCCCAATACGCGCACCGTGCTTTTCGGCTGAAAGTCGCCATCCACGGATTTGATTCCCGCCGCGAGCAGGCTCGCGCCGCCCCGCATGGCCCGAACACACCCTTCGTCTACCGTCAGGTTTCCTCCGATATGCCGACCGAAGGCGAGCCACGCCTTGCGCGCGCGCAGATGCTCATCCCTCGCGAAAAAGACCGTGCCGACGGTTTTGCCTTCCAGCACCTCGCGCATGGCGCCGAACCTGTCGCCCCGCGCGATGACCATCGTAACCCCCGCGCTCATGGCGATTTTCGCCGCCGCCAGCTTCGTGACCATGCCGCCGGTGCCGCCCGCCGTCCCCGCGCCGCCTGCGAGTGCCTCGATCTCCGGCGTGACCTCGCGCACTTCGGAAATCAGTTTCGCGTCGGGATGCTCCTGCGGATTTGCCGTATAGAGGCCGTCCACATCGGAAAGGATGATCAGCGCGTCGGCGTCCACCAATGACGCCACCGTCGCTGAAAGCGTATCGTTGTCGCCGATTTTCAGCTCGTCAACGGAAACCGCGTCGTTTTCATTAACGACGGGCACGACGCCCATCGCAATCATGGCGAGCAGCGCGTTCCGGGAGTTCGTGTACTGATTGTGGCGCACAGAGTTTTCCTTCGTCAAAAGGACCTGTCCCGCCGTCTGCCCGTAAGACGCGAATATCGTCTCATAGAGGTGCATCAGTACCCCCTGACCAACGGCGGCCAGCGCCTGCCGCTTGGAAACGTCCTTCGGCCGCGTTTTGAGACCCATTCGGTTCATACCCGCCGCAATCGCGCCCGATGTGACCAGCACCATCTCGCGGCCCTCGTCCGCGAGGCCGGCGATTTCCCGCGCAATCTCCTCCATGCGGACGAGATTCGCGCCGCCCGTCGGACGGGTAATCGTGCTGGTGCCGACCTTGACGACAACACGTTTCGCCGTTTTCAATCCTTCCCTGACGTCCATGCCGTTTCGCCTCACTACAAAAAATTACTCGGGGAATTCGATCTTCGGTTTCTTGAAATTGCGTTTGAACAGCAGCCCGTTCCGCCCGATGACCTGCACGAGATCGGCGTCCACGCGTTCCGTCAGGCGCTTGATAGCGTCCTTCGGCTCCTCCGGCGAATTCTGAAGCACGCGCACCTTGATCAATTCGCGTTTCGTGATCGCGTCCTTCGCCGACTCCACCACCGTCGGCGTCACGCCCTCCTTGCCGATGTTTACCACCGGATCCAGCTCCGTGCCCATCGCGCGAAGAAACTGCTTCTGCTTGCTCGTCAATGATTTCCGAATCAAAATATGTCCTCCCAAACCAAATCACGCGTGATATTCAAACTCCATCGCGCCGATGCGCACGGTATCGCCTTCCTGGATGCCGCGCTTCAGGAGCTTCGCGTCGAGCCCCTTCATACGCCAAATATATTGAAATCTCCGAATTGCCTCGTCGTTGCCGAAATTCGTCATGGCGACGAGTTTTTCCAGCGCCTTGCCGCTGACGACAAAGGCCCCGTCGTCCGCCCGCTTGATCTCGACGCGTTCCGGATCTTCTTCCTGTGACGCGTCGTAAATCTTCACGCCGTCCTCATGCTCCGGCTCCTCGACGTAAGCGTCCAATGCCTCCGCCGTCCGCTCCACCAAAGCGCGGAGCCCTTCCTGCGTTGCCGCCGACACCGCCAGCATCGGAATCTTTTCTTCCGCCGCCAGCTTTTCAAGCCGCGGTAGGTTTTCCTCCGCCCCCGGCAGGTCGATCTTGTTAGCGACAAGAATCTGCGGACGACGCGCCAACTTTTCGCTGTACCGTTTCAGTTCGTGGTTGATGCGGCGATAGTCCTCGACGGGATCGCGCCCCTCAATGCCTGACGCGTCGACAACATGCAGGATGACTTTCGTGCGCTCGATATGGCGAAGAAATTCATGGCCGAGCCCCGCGCCGTCCGCTGCGCCCTCGATCAGGCCCGGAATATCCGCCATCACAAAGCTCTTTTCCTCGTCCACGCCCACGACGCCCAGCACCGGCGTGATCGTCGTGAAATGGTACTCGGCGATCTCGGGACGCGCCGACGAGACGCAGGAAATGATGCTGGACTTGCCGACGCTCGGGTAGCCGACGAGGCCGACGTCCGCGAGGAGCTTCATTTCCAGCAGCAGCTCTTTCTGCTCCCCCGGCTCGCCCAATTCGGCGAACGTAGGCGCTTTGTTGCGGCTCGACGCGAACTTCGCGTTGCCGCGCCCCCCGCGCCCGCCCCGGGCGATGATTTCCCGCTGGCCAATCTCGGTCATGTCCGCCAAGACTTCGCCCGTCTTCGCGTCCTTCACAATGGTTCCCGGCGGCACCTTGACGATGCAGGGGGGCGCGCAGGCGCCGAACTGGTTCTTGATGTCGCCGTTCTCGCCGTTTTGCCCGAGAAATTTCCGATGGTAGCGGAACTCCAGCAACGTATTCATATTGTTGTCCACGACGAAAACGATGTCCGCGCCGCGCCCGCCGTCGCCACCCGACGGCCCGCCCTTCGGCACGAACTTTTCCCGGCGGAAGGCCGACTTGCCGTTGCCGCCGTCCCCGCCCTTCACCGTGATCGTCGTGCGGTCGATAAATTGCATAAAGAAAACCTTTCTGAAAAAAATACCTGCGCCGCAAAAGCGCAGGTATTCCAAAACGATTTCAAGCGGACGGAATCAGACCGCCGCAGTCTCCTCCACCGGGTACACGCTGACCTGGCGGTTGTAACGCCCCTTGCGCTCGAAGGCGACCTTTCCGGCGACCTTCGCGAACAGCGTATCATCCTTGCCGCGACCGACGTTCGTTCCCGGATGGAAATGGGTGCCGCGCTGGCGGACGAGAACCCGACCCGCCGTCACCAGCGTGCCCGCCTGCTCCTTGACGCCGAGGCGCTGCGCACGGCTGTCGCGCCCGTTGCGGGTGCTCGAAACGCCTTTCTTGTGCGCGAAAAGCTGCAAATCAAACGTAAAATTCAAAACCTTCACCTCCCGGATTCTTTCGTGATCCGCACCCGGACGGCGCCGGGGTACGCTCTTTCTATCTCCGCAACCCCCAAACGCATCGTCCTCAATATGGCTTCCGATAATTCATCAGGCGCTTCCCTGAGCTTCAGCCGAAGGTCCCCGCTCGGATCGATATGAAAATCTATATCCCGATGCAAATGCCTTCCCAAGCCCAAAAGAGCGGTCTGCGCCAAAGCGGAAACGCCCGCGCAGACAATATCCCGGCCCTTCGGCGCCGTGCCGCTGTGCCCGTGCACAGAAAAGGCGGATATCCTGCCGTCTCTTTCTTCTTTGATTTCGACCTCGATCATAAAGGCTTACGCCTCGATTTTCTCGATGGCGACCTTCGTAAACGGCTGACGATGGCCCTGGCGGCGGCGATAGTTGGACTTCGCCTTGTACTTGAAGACGAGGATTTTCTTCTCCTTGCCCTGCTGAAGCACTTTGCCCGTGACCTTCGCGCCCGAAACAAGCGGCTTGCCGACCGTGACATTGCCGTCGTTCACGACCGTCAGCACCTGATCAAACGTGACGGCGTCGTCCACAGCCGCCTCGAGCTTCTCGACATAAATCGTGTCGCCCTCGGCCACTTTGTACTGCTTGCCGCCGGTCTTGATAATCGCGTACATTCTCTTTCCACACCTCCCTGATGGTTACTCGCCGGCTCCGGTAGCCTCGCTTTCGCGAAAGCGTTTCAAAAACCTCGCCGCGCGGTTGGGGAAAACACGCCGAAGCGCATTATAACCTGCTTTCAAATTGAATACTTCAATTTGAAAGCCGCGTGCTACGCACGCTCTCACATTTGCGTCTACGGCGCAAATGGCGCTTAAATGCAGAAACTGTAGAAACCCCTTGCAGGTGTTTCAACAGTTTCTAGTATGACCGTCGATATGATACCACAACGAAGGGGGCTTGTCAAACCTTCAAAGCGTCCCGATCTTCGCCCCGCATTCCGGGCAAAAGTTCAGCGGGCTTTCGAGTTTCGCGCCGCAGTTCGCGCAGAAATTATAAGGCTTGCTGAGTTTCCGCACCATTTGCATCCCCAGCGGCCCCATCATCCCGCCGCCCATCATGCCGCCCATCGGCGGCCCCGGCGGCGGGCACATCATCACGCTTCTCGGCGCTTGCTTCGCCGCGTCCGGAATCTCGATTTTGTCCAGCATTTCCTCCCGCGCGAAAACCGTCAGCGGCATGCTCATGTCGAAGACCATTTCCGTCGTGGTGAGCATATCGGGCTTCACCTCGAACCGCATATATGAACTGAAACTTTCCTCGGTCAGGTCCTCCGGCACGATATACACGCGCTCCGGGGCATAGGCGTAGCTGACGACATGGAACGCGCCAAGCCCGCACCCAAGGCAAATGATTTTTCGTTCCTTGGCGTCAATGAAAAGCTCATCGCCGAACTCCTTGGGGCGCCCCCAGGCTTTCCACACCCCCGCGAGGCGCGGCAAAAATTCGTCGTCGCGGATGCGGATATGGTCGAAAGGGCTGTGATCGACTTTCTCCAGAACGTGCTCGTTCCGGTCGTCCTCCTCCGACACATAGCCGGTCGCAAAAATCAGCCGCCCGTTTTCATAGGCCAGCGTCTTCACCCGCGTCATCGCCCCGCCGAAAGCGTCCCTGGCCCAAGTGGTGTCGGCGAGGGAAATTTCCGTGGGCGCTCCGCTTTCCAGCCGCTCCGCGTCGTAGGAAATTTCCGTGTCCAAGACGATTTTCCGCCGATATTCCCGAAAAATCCCCCGGCCGTCCCGGAACTCGAAATAATATCGGCGCTCTTTTTCCCAATAGCCGTTCAGTTTGTCCGAGTACCGCATTGTTTTCACCGCCCTTCCGGCAAAATCATGCTTCGATTCTGACGCTGCTGCCCTGCTCCCGCGCTTTCGTCACGACAATCTTCCTGTCGATCCGTTCCTTCAGAGCTTCGACATGGGAAATGACGCCGACGAGGCGGCGGCCTTCCGTCAGGTCCGCCAGCGCGCGCATGGCCTGCTCCAGCGATTCGTCGTCGAGGGAGCCGAAGCCCTCGTCCACGAACATCGTGTCCAGCTCCACGCCGCCCGCCGAGGACTGGATCTCGTCGGCGAGACCAAGGGCGAGGGAAAGGGACGCCTTGAAGGACTCGCCGCCGGACAGCGTCTCGACGCCCCGGATCGAGCCGTTGTAATGGTCGACTACATCAAGCTCGAGGCCGCTCTGCCCTTTATTGCTCGCAGCCTCAGCGCGCCGCTTGAGCTCGTATTGGCCGCCGGACATCACCAGTAAGCGCACGTTCGCCCGCGAGACGATGCGCTCGAAATACCGCATCTGCACATAGGTTTCCAGCATGACCTTTTCCTTGCCGCTGATCTGTCCCGTCAACGTCTCGGCCAGTGCCTTCAGCCACACATAGCGCTTCTCCGCCTCCGCCAGCCGCGCCGCTTCTTTTTGCAACTCGGCCAGCGTGCCCCGGTTCTTTTCGAGCCGCGCGTGAAGCGTTTTCTGCCGTTCCTGGAATCCGCGCCGCTCGGCGGCCTTCGCCGCGTTTTCCTCCCGCAGTTTTCCGAGGTCCTCCTGCGGCGCTTCGGCGAGGCTCTTATGCAGCGTTTCGATGCGCCCCGCCAGCTCCTGCAGCGTTTTTTCCACCGCGCGCATGGCGATTTCCGCGCGCTTCTTTTCGTCCTGCCGTTGCTCGTACTCTTTGCGGAGGCTCGCCCTGCGCGCCTCCGCTTCTTTTTTTGTCGGGAAGCGCAGCTTTGCGGAAAGTTCCCGCGCCGCCTGTTCCGCCGCCGCCCGCGCCGTCTCCGCCGCCGCCCGCTTCGCGCCCGCATCCGCGAGCCGTGTATCGGCGTCCGCGCTTGCCTTCTCGTCCTGCGGGATGCTCTTTTCCAGCGCCGCCTTCCGCTTCGCCTCCCGTTCCTTTTCCCGCAGCTTTTTGTCAACGGCGGCGATTTCCTCATCCAGTTCGGCCAAAGCCTTCGGCAGCCTATCCCGTGCTTCGCTCGTCGTGTAGTCGCCGAGGCGGGCTTTGATCGACTGCAGAAGAGATTCCTTGCGCTCGCCGAACTCTTTCTTCCCCTGCTCAAAACGACCGCGAAGCTCCATCGCCGCCGTCTGCGCCGCGCTCCATGCCTCCTGCAGGGCGCGCAGGCTCGCCTCGTCGATTGCGTCGTCGGCCAGCGCCGCCGGGCGCGGATGCTCTGTCGAACCGCAGACCGGACAGGGTTCGCCCGTCTTCAATTTTTTCGCGATATGTCCCGCCTGCGCCGCGAGGAAGGCTTCGTCCGCCGCGTTATAGGCCGCCTCCTTTTTCCGCCAGTCTTCCGTTCGGGCAATCAGTTCCTTATGTGCGCCGTCCACTTCGCGGTACAGCTTCTCATACTTCTTCATTTCCTCCGCCAGCGCGCCGATTTCCTCGCGGCGGCGCGTTTTTTCCCGCTGCTCGGCGGCGAGCTTTTCCCGCTCTTCCCCGGCGTGCGCCAGCGCCGCCAGTTCTTCTTTCGCCGCCTTCAGGCGCTTCTGTACGGCTTTCTTCGCCTTTTTCGCCTCGTCTTCCTCCAAAGCGGCTTTTTTCGCTTCCTCCGCAAAACGCGCAAGCTCCTTCCGCTTCGCATCCGCCGCCGCGTAATCGGGCAGTTCCTTCTCGATCTGCGCCTCCTCCCGCGTGAGGGATTCCGCATCCGCCGCCCGCTGCGCCGCTTTTTCCGCCGTTTCCTTCGCCGCCGTCAGCGTGGGCTTTTTCCGCGCTTCCTCCGCCGTCGCCGTGCGAAGCTCCTCCCGCGCCTTTTCCAGCTCGCCCGCGCGTCCGATCCGCGTATTGAGCCCGTTGATTTCTTCGTCGATCCGATCCAGCGTCGCCTTCTCCTCCGCCATTGCGCGCTGATCGTCCGCGATCAGCGCTTCCAGCAAAGTCTTCACGTCCTCCGGCAAAAACTCGCCCGCCTTCGCCTTTGCGGCTTCCTCCGCCCGCGGATGTTCCCCCACACAATCAACGGCAGCCATCAGGCCGTCCACCTTGTCCCGGACGCGCTCGCACAATCGCGCCGCTTCGTTGGCGTCGCCGTTCACCGCCGCCGCCAGCCGCTCGAACCGCTCCGTATGGAAAATGCCTCGGAAAATCGCCTGACGTTCTTTCGTATCCGCCAGCAGCAGCCGCAGGAATTTCCCCTGGGCGATCATGGCGATCTGCATGAACTGCGCCGCGTCCAATCCAAAAATCTCCCCGATACGCGCCGTGACCTCCTGCTTTTTCGTCACAACGCTGCCGTCCGGCAGGCAAAGCTCCGCCCCCGCGGTCGATTTCGTCATGCCCTCCCCGCGCTGTTTGGCCCGCATATATTCGGGATTCCGCTTCACGACGTATTCCTTGCCCCGGAGCAGGAACCGAAGCTCCACCTCGGTGGGCGTTGACGGCGCTGCGTATTTCGAGCGCAGCATGGAAGCCGTGCGCGTGCCGCCGCTGGTCTCGCCGTACAGCGCGAACACGATCGCGTCGAAAATCGTCGTCTTGCCCGCGCCGGTATCGCCGGTAATCAGATACAGCCCCCGTGCCCCCAGCCGCGTGAAATCAATCGTCTCGCTTCCGGCGTAAGGGCCGAACCCCGTCATCTTCAACGTCAACGGTCTCATGCCTGTTCCTCCCATACGGTTTCCGCCAGCCGCCTCATGTATTCGGACTGCGCCTCGTTCATCGGCTGCCCGTTCTGCAGCGCGTAAAATTCCGACACCAGCTCCATAGGCGTTTTCGTCTCCGCCTCCGGCAGAACCTCGACGGCGCCGCCGCTTTTCGTCCGCGCGTTGTCGTAATCAAGCCGCAGGATGTTCGGATAAACGGTCTTCAATTTCCGCATCGCGTCCGGCACGTCGTCCTCATTCGTCAATATAATATGAAGGTAATCGTCCGTCGCCGTCCCCGCATAGTTTTCCTTTTTCATCAGCGCATCATAGGTTCCCCTGATCTCCCGCAGATCGTGTTGCGGCTTCAATGGAATCGTGCGAACGGAGACCATTCCCTTCGCGTCCAGCTCCGCCATCGTGATGGATTTCTCGTCCTTCGCCTCGGAAAACGAATATTTGAGCGGCGTGC
>CAMVJN010000034.1 GCA_947167825.1 uncultured Selenomonadales bacterium
GAAATCAATCGCCGCGTGCGTTCGGCAATGGAATTCGTGCAGCTTGACTATGAGACTTACAAAGACGTTTCGCCCTTCCGGCTCAGCGGCGGGCAGATGCGCCGCGTGGCGATTGCAGGCGTCCTGGCGTTGGAGCCGAAGTATCTTGTGCTGGATGAGCCCACAGCCGGACTTGATCCCCAAGCGAGGGAAGAACTTTTACGGCGCATTGCGGAATTGCATCGCAAGAAAAAACTCACAATCATATTCGTATCGCACAATATGGAAGATATTGCCCGGATGGCGGAGCGAGTCGTCTTTATGCATGATGGTTGCGTATTGGTAGATGCGCCGCCTTCGGAGGCTTTTTTTGCCAACGAGAAAATAGAGGAGGCAGGACTTGCGGTTCCGCCTACGGTAGCGTTGCTTTCACGCCTTCAGGAGAACGGCCTTCCGGTGGAAGCGGACGCGTTCACGGTGGAGGAAACGGTGAAGCGGATTTCGAGAGCGGTACGGAAAAAGGGAGGGACAACATGCTGACGGATATCACCATCGGGCAGTTTTTTCCGGGTACGTCCGTGTTGCACCGGATGGATCCGAGGACAAAACTTTTGCTTTTGATTGCCTTGATGGCGGCGATTTTCATCTTTGATACGCCGGGCGGGTATGCGGTATTGACGGGGCTTGCCGCTCTGCTGGCGGTCTCGTCGAGGGTTCCCTTGTCCATGTATCTGCGGTCGCTCCGCCCTCTTTGGTGGATTCTCGCCTTCACGTTCTTGATCCATCTGTGCTCGACGCCGGGGGAGGTTTTTTTCCGCGTCTGGATTTTTGACATGACGAAAGAGGGGCTTGTGCGGGGCTTTTTTCTCTGCCTGCGGCTGGCGCTCTTGATCGTGTTTTCTTCGCTTTTGACCTTTACGACATCGCCGCTTTCCCTGACGGACGGCATGGAGCGCCTTCTGCGCCCGCTGAAGCTCGTCGGCGTTCCTGCGCACGAGCTGGCCATGATGATGACAATCGCGCTTCGTTTCGTGCCGACGCTGATTGAGGAAACGGACACGATTATGAAAGCGCAGCAGTCGCGCGGCGCGGATTTTTCGACAGGCAATGCCTTGAAACGTGTCCGTCATCTTGTGCCTATTCTTGTGCCGCTGTTTATTTCTTCGTTCCGCAGGGCGGATGAATTGGCGACGGCTATGGAAGCGCGCTGCTACCGGGGAGGCGAAGGCCGTACGCGGATGAAAGAACTTCATGTCGGCGGCATTGATTATGCAGCGGCGGGGGTGACAGCGCTTCTTCTTGCTGCTATGGGCGCGATGAAGGCGGCGGGCGTCTGATGAAAAGGGAACACAAAGATGAAATGAAACGCCGGGCGCGGAATATTTGCCTGATTGTCGCTTACGACGGAACCGGTTATCACGGCTTTCAGCGGCAAACACGCCCTGTCGTCGCGGTGCAGAATGTTTTGGAAGAATCGCTTTCCCGTGTGTTCGGCGATACGGTGGAACTGGCGGCAGCGGGACGGACGGACGCTGGCGTTCATGCAGCGGGACAGGTTGTGAACTTTTTCACGGACGGGACAATTCCCGTTGAGCGGGTGCCGCGAGCGGTGAACAGCTTGTTGCCGCCGGACATTGTCGTGTGCCGGGCTTTCGAAGCCGATAGGGAATTTAGCGCCCTTCATTCGGCGAAGGAAAAAATGTATTGCTATCGGATTTTGACGGGCGAAACTCCAAACCCATTTTTGTGCCGCTATGCGTGGCATATCCGGCAGCCGCTTGATACGTCGGTGATGGAAAGCGCATTGGCGTCGCTGCTCGGTACGCATGATTTTTCCTCGTTTCGTGCTTCCGGCGGCGCGCCAATCTCCCCGATTCGCACAATGGCGAGAGCGGAATGCAGGCGTGATGGGCGGGAACTCATGTTTACTTTTGTGGCCGATGGTTTTCTTTACCATATGGTGCGAAATATCGTCGGCACATTGGCGGACGTTGGCAGAGGCGTTTTCTCGCCCGAAGACTTCCTGTCTATACTTGCCGCAAGGGATCGCCGGTGCGCCAGCGCCACCGCTCCGGCCTCGGGGTTGTGCCTCGTCCGGGTCAATTATGATGCGTCATGGTATGCAGCGGAAAATGACGTGTGGATATACGGCGGGAATGGGGCAAAAGCACTAAAACAGCTTGAAATTTAGTGCTGATGTGGTATAATATGAACGTCGTTCATGTTGACAATCTATGATTATTTCGCGGGTGGTGCAGGGAGTTGGATTCGGCTTTAAGTGTCGGTATTGACATTGGTTCCACGACGATCAAGGTCGTGGTTTTGAACCAGGCTAAGGAAATCATTTATAAAAAATATGCGCGTCATTTTTCGGAAATCAGCAAGGCGTTGCATGAGAATTTGTCGGCGCTGCGGGACGTCGTGGGCTCGCAGCGTTTTTCCTTTGCCCTGACGGGGTCGGCGGGCATGGGCGTCGCGCAGCGTGTCGGGCTTCCGTTCGTGCAGGAGGTCATCGCTTGCGCGTCGGCAGTGAAATCCTTGATTCCGCAGACGGATACGGCGGTGGAGCTCGGCGGCGAGGACGCGAAAATCACTTATTTCGGCGGCGCGTCGGAGCAGCGCATGAACGGCGTCTGCGCCGGCGGCACCGGCTCCTTTATCGACCACATGGCGGCGCTTCTTTCGACGGACGCGTTGGGACTGAACGCGTTGGCGGAAAAGGGGCGCCAGATTTATACCATCGCTTCCCGCTGCGGCGTCTTTGCGAAGACGGACATTCAGGCACTGATCAACGACGGTGTGGAAAAAGCCGATATCGCGCTTTCCATTTTCCAGGCGGTGGTCAACCAGACCATCGGCAATCTTGCGCAGGGGCGGCCTATCAGCGGGCATATCGCGTTTTTGGGCGGGCCGCTTTATTTCCTGTCCGAGCTGCGCAAACGCTTTATTGAAACATTGAAGCTGACGCCGGATGAGGTCATGCCGGTCAAGGACGGCTGCTATTTTGTGGCGATGGGCGCGGCCCTTTCCGAAGACGGCGAGGATATGGATTTTTGCCGTCTCGCGAAAAGTATTGAATGCGCAAAGGAAGATGCGGCGATGCAGACGCGTTCTTCGACTTTTGTGTTGTTCCGCGACGCGAAGGAATACGAAAATTTCCGGAAACGCCATGATAAAGATCGTGTGCCGAGAGGGGAGCTTTCCTCTTATATGGGCCCCCTGTATCTCGGGATCGACGCGGGGTCGACGACGACAAAGCTCGCCGTAATCGGCAAGGACAAGGAGCTTTTGTATACGGCATACGGCAGCAATGAAGGGCTGCCGCTTCAGACTGTCATTAAAGAATTACGGGCGTTTTACGCTGAAATGCGTCCCGGTCAGTATATCGCGTCGGTGATGACGACGGGCTACGGCGAAGGCATCGTGAAAGCGGCGATTCATGCCGACGGCGGCGAGGTGGAGACGTTTGCCCATCTTCGCGCGGCGCAGGAGTTTTGCCCTGACGTCAGCTTCGTACTGGATATCGGCGGACAGGACATGAAGTGCTTTTTCGTGCATCATGGAAGCATTGGCAATATCACGTTGAACGAAGCGTGCTCGGCAGGCTGCGGTTCGTTTATCCAGAATTTCGCCCAAGGGCTTTCGATGACGACGGAGGAATTTGCGGCAAAGGCTATCGATTCGCGGGAGCCTGTCGATCTCGGCACGCGCTGCACGGTTTTCATGAATTCCCGCGTCAAGCAGGCGCAGAAAGAAGGCGCCCCCGTCAGCGACATTTCGGCGGGGATTGCGATTTCGGTCATCAAAAATGCACTGTTCAAGGTAATGCAGCTTCGCGATGTGAAGTCGCTCGGCGAGCATATTGTCGTACAGGGCGGTACGTTTTACAATGACGCGGTGCTTCGCGCCTTGGAAGTGCTTTTGCAGCGCGACGTAATCCGCCCCGACATTGCTGGCGTCATGGGGGCGTACGGCGCGGCGATTCTCGCGCTGGAAAGCGGCGCGGAGAAGTCGTCAGTGCTTTCCGCGGATGCGCTGGACGCGTTTTCCGTGGAGACAAATTCTTATCGCTGCAAAGGGTGCGGCAACCAATGCCTGATTACCGCGTCCACGTTCTCGGACGGCGGAAAGTATTTTTCGGGCAACCGTTGTGAGCGCGGTATTGGAAAGCAACGCTCCGAGAGCAAGGTACCCAGCATCTACCAATACAAATATGATCGGCTGTTCAACTATTACCAGCCGCTTGAAAATGCGAAGCGGGGCAAGATTGGGATTCCGCGTGTGCTCAATATGTACGAGGACTATCCGTTCTGGTTCACGTTCTTCACGAAGCTCGGCTATGAGGTCGTGCTTTCAGGCAAGACCTCTGTCCGAACCTATTATCGCGGCATGGCGACGGTGCCGTCGGATTCGCTCTGCTATCCGGCGAAGCTGGTTCACGGGCATATCGTCGACCTCGTCGAGAGGGGTGTGCCGAAGATTTTCTACCCGTGTATTCCTTACAATATGGAGGACAAGGCGCATCCCTCGGATGACCATTACAGCTGCCCTGTGGTGGCGTCCTACGCGGAAAATATCCGCGGCAATATGGATGTGCTTCGGGAAAAGGGAATACGGTTCATGCAGCCGTTCCTGCCGATTTACGACGAAAAGCGCATGGTCGAGCGGCTGACGGAGGAACTGGCGGAGGAGCATCTCGGAAAAGCTGAGATTGCCGAGGCGGTCAAGGCGGCGTACGCGGAGCTGGCGCATTACAAGGAAGACGTGCGTGCTTACGGGAAGCAGATTCTCGAACTGGTCGAGCGTGAACATTTGCCAGCGATTTTGCTGGCGGGGCGTCCGTACCATATCGATCCGGAAATCAATCACGGCATTCCGGAGATGATCCAGTCCTACGGCTTGCCCGTGCTCTCGGAGGATATGGTCTACCGCTTGCCGGTGGAAAGCGATGACACGTTGGGCATTGTCAACCAATGGAGTTACCATGCGCGGCTTTATCATGCAGCAAGCTTCGCCGCGAGCCACGACAATATAGCTTTGATCCAGTTCAGCTCCTTCGGTTGCGGGCTGGATGCGATTACCACGGGGCAGGTCAAGGAAATTTTAGAGGCACATCATCGCCTTTATACGATGATCAAACTGGACGAGGTCTCGAACTTGGGTGCGGCGCGTATCCGTGTCCGTTCGCTGATGGCGGCGCTTGCCCGAAGGGAATGCGTGCCGTACGAGCCGATGCAGCGGAAAGACCGCCCGCATTTTACGAAGGCATGCAAGGAAATGCATACGATTCTTGCACCTCAGATGTCCCCGATTCACTTTGAACTGTTGGAATCAGTATTTCGGGCTTACGGCTATCGTCTTGTGATTCCGAAAACGATGGACCGTCAGGCGATTGACGTCGGCCTATGTTATGTGAACAACGATATGTGCTATCCGGCGATTGTCGTTATCGGGCAAATGCTTTCCGTGCTCCGTTCCGGAGCCTGCGATCCGGACAAGACGTCGATTATGTTGTTCCAGACGTGCGGTGCGTGCCGTGCGACGAACTATTTGAACCTGATGCGTGCTGCGTTGAAAGATGCCGGATTCGGGCAGGTGCCCGCTTTTGCTTTCATGGGACGCGAAAGCGAAACGGACGATTTCGTCATGACCCGGAGCTGTTATACGGATATTGTCAAGGCGGTCGTCTATGGCGATTTGTTGATGCGCGTGAAGAATCGCGTAAAGCCGTATGAGATTGAACCGGGTTCGACGGAACGGCTCTATCGTGCGTGGATGAAGCGCGTCAAGGCGGAGCTCTCCGACGGCAACTATTTCAAATATCGGCGAAATCTTCGGCAGATTGTCCACGATTTCGATATCCTGCCCATCGAAGAGATGCTTTGGAAGCCGAAGGTCGGTATTGTCGGCGAAATTCTCGTCAAATATCATCCGGTGGCGAACAATCAATTGGAAGAGCTTTTGTTCGACGAGGGCGCAGAAGTCGTCATGCCGGATCTCCTGAATTTCATGGAGTACATGGCTTATGACGATATCGTGAAGCGCAAGCTTTTGGCGGGGGGGCGCATGGACCGCTGGAAGGCGGAACTTTCTATCCAAATGCTGGAATTATTCCGGCATCCGATGGCGGACGCGCTGAATAAAAGCCGCCGCTTCGAGCCGCCGTCAACCATCAAGGAACTGGCGGAGTTGGCAAGCCGTCAGGTGTCTTTGGGCAATATGGCGGGCGAGGGGTGGTTCCTGACCGGTGAAATGATGGAACTGGCCGAACGCGGCGTGCCGAATATTGTATGCCTTCAGCCTTTCGGTTGCCTGCCGAACCATATCACGGGCAAGGGCGTCATGCACGCGCTCCGCGAGCGTTATCCGGACAGCAATATCATAGCACTGGACTGCGACGCGGGCGCAAGCGAAGTCAACCAAGTCAACCGTATCAAGCTGATGCTTTCTGTTGCACGGGAAAAAGCGCCGGATAAGATGGATATAACAAATACTGCAGGGTAATCATAAATAAAAGCCGTTTGATACTGATCTCCGACTAAAAAATATAAAATTTTTTAACCGGAGATACGCCTGCTGCATGGGACGGCATTGCGCCTATGGCGCAATGCCGTCCCATGCAATCACTGTAAAAAATCAAAGATTTTTAAGGCTCTCCATCAGAATGTGTGGAGAACAAACACGTTAAATAACCTATAACCATTGAAAAAGCATACATTTTCTTGTACGATTTTTTCTGCACAAAAAATCAACGTACAAAGAAGGAAATGTATGCTCAACAAAAAGATACTCAAATCCATCCTTAATGTCAAGCATACAGCTATTGACGGCATGGAAATTTTGCCCGATGGGTCGTTTGCAGTTATGGCGCACCCCACCAAAGGTGAACAATGCCGTTGCGGCAAGTGTGGAAGGAAGGCTCCCTATTACGACCAAGGCCGTGGCAGACGCTCATGGCGCACCTGCGATTGGAACAACCACAAGGTCTATATCGTTGCGGACGCCCCTCGTGTATGTTGCCCAGAGCACGGCGTCGTCACGGCGGCGGTCCCATGGGCGAGACATGGATCACGGTTCACGCGGGAATTCGAGGCACTTGCCACATGGCTTGCCATGACATGCTCCAAGACGGCTGTCGCAGCCCTGCTCCGGATATCCTGGAACACAGTAGGGCCAATCATCAGCAGAATGAGAAGCGAGCTTGACCCGAATCCTGCGGCACGCCTTAAAAACCTGTCCAGGATTGGCGTGGATGAAACCAGCTACAAGAAAGGGCACAAGTACATCACGGTTGTCATCGACCATGACACGGGCAAGGTGGTATGGGCCCACGAAGGGCACGGGAAGTCTGTGTTCACAAAGTTCTTCCGGCTTCTGACCAAGGAGCAGCTTGCCAATATAAAGCTGGTGTCCGGGGACGGCGCCAAGTGGATACAGGAATGCATCGACCAATCCTGCCCACAGGCGAAGCGCTGTATTGACCCGTTCCACGTCGTGCAGTGGGCAAACGAAGCGCTTGACGAGGTCCGCCGCGCAGCATGGCGGGACGCACAAAAACAGGCGAAGGACAGTCCCAAAAGGAAGCGTGGCCGGCCGAGGAAGGATGCACCAAGGAAGGATACAACAGCCAAGGACTTGAAGGGTTCAAGGTTCGCTCTCGGAAAAGCCCCCGAGCATCTTACCGACAAGCAGCAGGCACAGCTTACGTTCATAGCCAAGTCGGACAAACGGCTGTACCGTGCTTATCTGCTCAAGGAAAAGTTACGACTCGTCTTTCAGTGCGCGGATGTTTCCACCGCCAAGGCGGAATTGGATGGATGGATCAAGTGGGCGCAGCATTGCCGGATCAAGGTATTTGTGGAACTCCAACGGAAGATACGCCGCCATTTGGAGGCAACTAACCGCAAAATCCAGTTGTCTGTTTATATGGCTTATGGGTTCAGGAACATCGACAACCTGATTGATATGATTATGCTCCGATGTTCAGATATTGACGTTCGATTACCGTGGAATTATGAGGCAGCATAGCTTACGGTTTTACCCACACATTCTGATGATGCCTCATTTTTAACAGTGATTAGTATGACATGACGGCCTGGGGGAAAGACAAATAAAACGAAGGCGCACGGGAGTATATTTCTCGTGCGCCTTCGTTATTGACCGGATGAAAATTTTATTGAGACATACAGTCCTTTTCCATCATTTGATACCATTCCGACAATTTTTGCGGCGCCAATCTTCGGATTTCGCTCTCGCTTTTGCCGAAAGCCCAACGTACGCCGACGCCGCCGTGGGAGTTATCGCAACTCGAAGTCCAGCCGCCGTGGTATGTGACGAAGAACCGTCCGTCATCAAGTTCGCCGTCATTTTTAGTGTCTTCGGCGAAGCGCAGGCAGATTTCCGTGTATTCTTCGACGTTCAAAACCGGAAATCCCTCATGCCGTCATGAAGCTCTTTCAGGTATTCGGCTGCCTTTGCACGGACGGCGGGACTGGGAATTTCCTGAAGCTGGGCTTTAATGACCAATTCGCCTTTTTTCTGTGTTTCTTCGCTGGCGTAGTCTTCCAGATATTCCTTCAGCGTCATCAGCGCGTTGGGCAAGCAGCAATTCTTGATCTGCCCGCTTTTGCAGAGGGACATGAATCGGTCGCCCGTGCGCCCTGCCCGGTAGCAAGCCGTACAAAAGCTCGGCACATACCCCAGGTCGAGAAGCCATTGAACGACCTCATCCAACGTCCGAGTGTCGTTTACGTCGAATTGGGCAGAATTCTCCTCCGGCAGTTCCTTTGTATCGTAACCGCCGACACTGGTGCAGGAGGCGCCGGATATTTGCGAAATGCCAAGATCGAGAACACGTTCCCGGCTTTCCTGTGATTCCCGCGTCGAAACAATCATGCCCGTATAGGGCACGGCAATCCGGATAACCGCGACGAGTTTTGCAAAAGTATCGTCGTCGATTGCGTTAGAGAATGCAGAAGGATCGATGTCATCTGCGGGGCGGATGCGCGGAACGCTGATTGTGTGCGGGCCAACGCCATGCACTGCTTCCAAATGCTCGGCGTGCATCAATAGTCCGACAAAATCGTAGCGATAAAGGTTCAGCCCGAACAACACGCCGCAACCCACGTCGTCGATGCCGCCTTCCATCGCGCGGTCCATCGCCTCGGTGTGCCAGGCATAATCGTGCTTCGGTCCGGCCGGATGCAACTTTTCATAATTATTTTTGTGGTAGGTCTCCTGAAAGAGAATATAGGTGCCGATGCCGGCTTCCTTCAGGCGGCGGTAATTTTCCACTGTCGTTGCAGCGATATTGACGTTGACGCGACGGATGGCGCCGTTTTTGTGCTTGATGGAGTATATCGTCTTGATGCTTTCCAGCACATATTCAATCGGGTTGTTTACCGGATCCTCGCCGGTTTCCAACGCGAGCCTTTTATGCCCCATATCTTGGAGTGCGATAACTTCGCGGCGAATTTCGTCTTGCGTCAGCTTTTTCCTTCGAATGTTTTTGTTTTTCGCATGGTAAGGGCAGTAGACGCAAGCGTTGATGCAATAGTTGGACAGGTACAGCGGTGCGAAGAGAACAATGCGCTGCCCGTATAATTCTTCTTTGATTTTCTTCGCCAGAGAAAACATTTTCTCGTTAAGATCAGGCAACTCGCAGGCGAGCAATACTGCCGCTTCCCGGTGCGACAGTCCTTTGCAGTCGCCGGCGCGATTGAGAAGCGATTCGATCAAGGCACGGTTTGACTTGTTTTCCTCGGCGTAGGCGAGAGTATCCATGATTTCGCCGTGATGGATGAACTCCTCGGCATGCAAGGATTTTGGATTATATTTTATATTGTCCATGCTCTCACTCCTTGTCATCCGAGATTTTCGTGTAGACCGTTTTCGTGCTGACGTCCTTTAAGGCGCCGAGTTTGCCGGAAAGAGCGCTGATGACGTCTGCGGGAGCGTCGAGAACGACGCTGATGACAGAAATACCGCGTTCCTTGTATGGTACGCCCATGCGTCCGATGATGCAGTCGCCGTACTCGTGCAAAATTGCGTTCATTTTCTCGGCCGCCGAACGGTCGCTGACGATAATGCCAATTAAAGCCACTCTGTTTTCCATAAAACTCCCCCCAAAAAAATCAAACAGGAAATAAAAACCTCCCCTGCAAATACGCGGGGAGACAATAGTTTCCGATTTTCCCGCGCTCGGCGTCAGAACACCTTCCGCCTTGCTGTGAATATTATAACAGCAAACGGAGGATGTGGCAAATGCGGGAGCGGGCACGAGATGAGTTTTCATCTTACTTTCACGTTATGTTCGTTTGTTTCGCGTGAAACGCTTTTTCGAAAATCATTTTTCTTCCCCGTATCATAAAAAAACGCCGACAAACAGAACATTTGCCGACGTTTTTTCTCCGCCACGGATCAAAGCTGCCCTTCCAGCGGATCGGGGCCGTACTGGTTCGGGCCGTCAGTCCCTTTTGCAAAGAGCAGATACAATCCCAATACGCAGTTGACGAGGGGAATGAAATTCCCAACAATCCACCACGTCGGACGATCGAGATCATGCAGTCGGCGAATCGCCAGCATAAGCCCCGGGACAGCGCCCGCAATGCCGATCAGGCTTCCCATGGTCCCAATCGTCGCCTCGTTGACTCCGGCCACGGCGAGGACGAAGCCGATCACAGTCGCCGCAAGCGTGACGGCCACAACAAGCCCCAAGGCACGCATAATGTAGCGCTTTCGGTTCAAACGATTGTCATAACGAAAAAACATTTCCTTGATGCCTTGATCCGGAACATAAGCGCCCCCATGAAAGCCCTGCGCGCCCATCATGCCCATGCCATAGGCATTCGGCCCGCCCTGTCCGGGGAATGCCCCGTAGGGCTGCTGTCCGGGACTTTGCCCCCGCGCATTCTGATTCATGATTGGCTGGGGCCGTTTCTGTACCGTCCGCGGCGCCGGCGGATGATTCATTTCCTGCTGCGCTTGCCGCGGTTTCTCATCCGGTCCTTCCTGCGGCTGCGGCGCAGGCATCACCTGCGCCCCGCAAGACGAACAGAATTTTTCCGCGCCGTTTAGCGGTGAACCGCAATTATGACAAAACTTTGCCATCGAAAATTCCCCCTTGGTTTAATCCTATTCTCATTATCGTATATCATCATTGTACATTGTCTTTCAAAGAATAGCAATCGTCTATCCTTATATCGTCCCATTGTGCACAACGAAGATACAAAAGGAAGGATTTTTGACCTCTCAGGTGGAATATATGTTAATTGAAGAAAATTGTCTATTTACAATGCACATTTCAGAAAACATCATGAACCATCTGTCAACAGTCCCGAAGATTGAGGCTCCGTTGTCTCCCATCCAAAAAATAGGAGGGTACGATATGTTTTGCAAAAACTGCGGAAACCAACTGAATGACAACGCGCGATTCTGTCCGTCCTGCGGCGCTCCCGCAAACGCTGCGCCCGCGCCGCAAATGGCGTCGCCCGCTTTCGATTTGCAAGAATCGGCCGCGCGGGAAACGGGAGGCTCTGCCCTGCCGCCCGGCATCGAACGCCTCGAAGACGGCACGCTTTGCTGGACATATTTCCTGTCCTGCTGGCGATATTGATTGCAATCGCGCCGACGGCTTTGGCGGAGGCGGCCCCGCAAGCGGACAGCAAAATCCCCTGCATTGAATATATCATCGAGCGCGTGGACTTGAGCGACCGCTCTTGCAGCCGCCAGCGGATGTTCATTTGGGACGGCCCCAATCCGGTCGATCTCCCCATGGACGACGCGGGGAAATGGTACGCCATCCAGCCCGGCTCCCTGGACGAGGCTTTGTACAGCTTAATCTATGAAAACTTGCGCCGCAGGGGGAAAATCTAAATTCCTCCCTTGGACAAGGTGCTCGGGCGGCAGTGAACTTCCTCTCTGCCGCAGGAGCAAAGGGAAAGCAGAGCACCGTTATTCCATGCGCTCTGCTTTCATTGCTTTCTTTCGGAGATACATGGCCTTGTCCGCGCGCTTGAATACGTTCGTGACAGAGCTATCCGTCGCCGGATTGTAATAGGCGACCCCGATGGCTGCGGAAAGCTGCTCCCACGGCTCCAAAGTCGTATCCTTCGCCATTTCCTCCAGCGTCTCGTTGAACTTGGCCACCAGCGCGTCCACGTTCTTGTAATCCTCGTTTTCCAGCAGCACCACGAACTCGTCGCCGCCGATGCGGAACACCGGGGAATGGGCGAAAATCACGCAGACGATATGGCAGAGCTTCTTGATGGCAATATTGCCCTGCTCATGTCCAAAGGTATCATTGATGCGCTTCAAATAATTGAGGTCGATCATCGCCACGCCGAACCGTTTGTCCCTGTCACGCTCCAGTTCCCACTCGACACGGCGAATCTCGCTGTCATAGGCTGTCTTGTTGCGGATACCTGTCAACGCGTCCTTGTGCGCCATCTCGTGCATCGCGTCGGCGTGCTCCTGCGCCTCGCCCAGCTTCTTCGTCGTCTCCACCAAGGTTTTCATGTAGTTTTCCAGTTCGAGAATCATCGCCGCGATCTGCATGGACAGCGCGGCAATCTCGTCCTTGCCCGTCGCGCCCTTCTCGATCGTCCCCGCGATGGCCGCGTTCTTCCCTTCCGCGTAAACACGGACATTCGTCTGGAGCTGGGACAGCTTCGCGATATAGTGCCGATGGATAAACCAGAGAAGCGCCGCCACGCAAGCCGCGAGAATCAGGCCCATGCCCGCTGTCTGCACCACCGCGCGCTTCAGGATCGCGCTGTTCACCGCCGCAATCTCGACTTCCGTGCCGATCAGGCCGAGTTTTTTCCCGTCCACGAACACCGGCGTATAATACGCATAAGTCTTTCCGTACTCGTTGTCATACTCGTCGTAGCCCTGCGGCTTTTTCCCGGTGTTCCACGCCTCCCACATCTTTTGATGCTCTTCGAGCGGCTCGTAGACATCCACCGCGAGACGGAGCCACCCCGCGCCGTCAATCATCTCTTCCTCCCGAATGTCGTCAATCACCCAGCGCATGTGCAGCAATTCGCCCGTCGGCACACAATAGTAAGTGTAACGAAGGCCATGCGCTGCCTTGATTTTCTCGAAAGTGAGCAGCCAATATTCATGCATATAGGTGACATACGCGAGCTGCGTCTCATCGTCCAAATCCATCGCCCGGACGTCCCGCCCCATCACCTTGCCGGGATAGCGCTCGGCAAACATCCGGTCAAACTTCTCCTTGTCCGCGTGCCAGTCGGAAAAGTCAACACGAAGCCGCATGTCCTTGTGGCGTTTCAGAAAAACTTCATGATACTGGATGAAATTTTCGCCGTCCGCTACAAGCATTGCTTCCAAAGCATGGGCAATCCTTTCCATGTTTTCCTCGCACTGTTGTTTATAGGCCGCCGTCTCGTTGTAGTAAATGTTCGCGCCGCTCATCAGGAGCGTCACAAGGCCAAACACCGTGAACATCAGCGCGAACTTGAACAGCAGCCCGTCCCGCTTATTCCTCGCCATGCAACGGCACCGTCCCTTCTTGTGAATGATCCAAACTTATTTTACTCCATTTTTTTCGTGCCTGCAAATTTCCTTTGTTCATTGTATGTGTCAAGAAGTTCTCGGTAAAAAATTTTACCCCGCATTGCATCTATATTTTGGGCAATCTTCTAAAATCATCATGCGACCATTCGGGCCAGTTATCCCATCGCGCTGCTGCTCGGCGCGTCCACAGTAATCCCGCCATGCCGCACACCCTCATGCGCCCTGTGTTTTGCCTTTTTGAGTGCCGCCCGCACCGTGCCCTTGAAATCTCGGCTTGGCTTGCTTGGGCCATAGATCTTTCTCACGAACTTGCCACGAAAAAACAGCATGATCCCCTGTAACATAAGGGGTTCATGCTGTTTTTTCGTAATAGTATGCACCTGATATTTATTTTCCGCAGTGCGGGCAGCTTGCACAGCTCGTGCAGCCTGATTCCGTGCCGCAGCAATCGTGTTTGTCGTCGGCAAAATTGCGGTAGATGTGGCGCGCGGCGGCAATGAGAGCTACGCCAATGACAGCGCCCAAGATATAAGTTGCCATGATGTTTTCACCTCAAAATCCCATCAACTTGCCGCCCTGATAGACGACGAGGGATACAACCCACGCGATGGCGAACATATAGGCGGCGGAGAAGCCCATCCATTTCCACGAGC
>CAMVJN010000035.1 GCA_947167825.1 uncultured Selenomonadales bacterium
TGAAGGAGGCTCGTTTTGATGTTAAAATACTGAAGAAAGTTTCCTGCTCTATTTTAAGGAGATACGCTCCTTGACAAGTTCATATCGGTTGTTCGTCAATGCCTTTGTGGTGCCGAATTTGCGCGTGAGGTGAGCGCTTTATGTGGTTGAGTATACTCGTTATCGTTAAAAATGGGCGCGGGTTCAATGTTACAGAGGTATTTAGTTGCCTATCTTATAGACAATCGAAGATCCCGTCGAGTATTTCCTGCCCGGCGTCAACCAGATCCAGGTGAGCGCCGAGACGAAGATGACCTTTGCCCGGGGCGTCCGTTCGCTGATGCGGCAGGATTTTGACGTCGGCATGGTAGGGGAGATTCGCGACGAGGAGACGGCGGAAATCGCGGTTCGCGCGGCGATGACGGGACGGCTGCTGTTCTCGACGCTGCATACGGGAAGCGCGACGGGCGCAATCTACCGTATGATCGACATGGGGGTGAAGCCGTATCTTTTTGCGGCGTCATTGCTCGGCATCATGGCGCAGCGATTGGTGCGGCGGCTTTGTCCAGAGTGCAGGGAAGAATATGACGCGGATGAAGAGGAATCGCGGTTCCTCGCGGTGCACGGTTACGAAAAGCGGCGGTTCTTCCGGGCGCGGGGCTGCAAAGCATGCCTCGGCAGCGGCTATCAGGGACGCATGGCGATCCATGAGCTGCTGCCGGTGGACGTCTCGGTTCAACGAGCCATAGCGCAGGGGAGCGAAGATATGGACGCGCTGGCGAAACAGGCGGGGATGGTTTCTTTGGCAGAGGACGGCATCCGAAAAGCGGCGGCGGGGCACACATCCCTTGCCGAAGTCAGGAGAGTGGTGTATGGCGGGCTTTGACGAACAGGCGTGGCGCGGGCTTCTCAATCGGGCGGTTGCGGCCTGCGCCTCGGACATTCATATCGCGCCGGACGCCCCCGTCTTTTTTCGTGTGAACGGCGTCCTTGCGGCAGACGCGGAAAACGCTGACAAGGGAAACGCGCCGACGGAACGGGAAATCTCGTTGCTCCTTTCGTCGTGGATGACGCCGGAGCAGAGGGAAAAGTTTCGGACGCAGGGGGAGATTGATTTCGCGCGGGAGGATGCGGCGCTTCGGTTGCGACTGCGCGTCCACGGCTTTGCGGCGCGGGGCGGTACGGCGCTTTCGATACGGCTTGTGCCGGAGCGCATACCTACGCTGGAATCGCTGGGCGTCCCGCCCGTCTTTCGGCGGCTTTTGCCGCTCCGCTCCGGCCTGGTGCTCGTCTCGGGAAAGACGGGCGCAGGGAAGACGACGACGCTGGCGGCGTTTCTCAATGAGATTTCCAAAATGCGCGCGGCGCGCGTGATTTCGCTGGAAGACCCTATCGAGTATGTCTATGCGTCGGGGAAAAGCCTGATCAGCCAACGGGAAATCGGCACGCATTTCGAGTCCTTCGGCGGCGCGATACGAAGCGCGCTTCGGGAAGACCCCGACATTTTGCTGGTGGGGGAGCTGCGCGACGCGGACGCGGTGCAGGCGGCTCTCAGCGCGGCGGAAACGGGGCAGCTTGTATTGGCCAGTCTTCATACGCGTTCCGCCGCCGAGGCTGTGCATCGGATCGAGAGCTTTTTCCCTGCGGCGCAGCAGCAGGAAATCCGCGCGCAGCTTGCCGCCGTTTTGGAGGCGATGATTTCGCAGGCGCTTTTGCCGGCGGCAAACGGCGGGCGCGTCCTGGCGTCGGAGGTGCTCGTCGCGACAGACGCGGTGCGCCATCTGATCCGTTCGGGCAAGCCGGAGCAGTTGGCGTCCTGCATCATGTCCGGCGCGTCCTGCGGGATGCAGACGATGGGGCGGGACGTCGAGCGATTGCGGGCGGCGGGGAAAATCGACGCGGAAACGGCGCGCCGGTTTGAGAAAACGCGATGAGCGCGGGCACAATGACCGAATACGACTACAAGGCGCGTGACGCGGCGGGGCGCGTGAGCCGTGGGAGGCTCCGGGCCGGCTCAAAGCGGGAAGCTGCAAAGCGTCTTTCCGAGGGCGGCCTTTTTGTGGTGCGGCTCCGGCCCGCGCGTATGACGTGGCATTTAGAGGCAAAGCCGGACCGCAGGTTTCCGGTGCTGCTCTGCCGCCGGCTCGCGGTAATGCTTTCGGCGGGCGTGACTATCGGCGAGGCGCTTCGCGTGCTTTCGGAGCAGGAGACAAAAGGGGCGGGCGGGCAAGTCCTGAAAGGGCTTTATCGCGCGGTGTCCGACGGCGAGCGGCTGTCCGAGGCGATGGGGCAATGGCCGCAGGTCTTCGCGCCGAGGATTACGGCACTTGTCGACGCCGGGGAAAGGAGCGGCAGCCTCGATATCCTTTTGGGGCGGTTGGCGGACTCTTTGGAATCGGATTACGCCGCAAGGGAAAAAATGTTGACGCTGATGATGTATCCGTGCGTTTTGGCGGCGGCGGTGGCGATGGCCGCGGGGTTTTTGCTGATGTTCGTGTTTCCTGTGTTCGTGTCGATGTTCCGCTCCCTTTCGATTGAGCTTCCGTTCCCGACGCGGTTCCTGCTCGGTGCCTGCGATTTCCTTGGCGACTATGGCCTGCTGCTTTTGCTCGCGGCAGCCGCGTCGGCGGGGTGTGTGATTTGGCTATACCGACGAAAAGACGCGTTCCGCGTCCGAGTCGATCGGGGGCTGGTGCACTGCCCGGTTTTTGGGGACCTGATTCTTTCCGCCGAACGGACGAGCCTCGCGGGCACGCTTTCGGTGCTGCTCTCTAGCGGAATGGTTATCGATCAGGCGCTTTCGATCGTGCAGGGCGTCACGGGAAACGCGTTTCTCCGGCAGGGGCTCCGGCGGGCCCATTCCGAGGTGCAGAAAGGTTATCCGCTTTCGACGGCCCTGCGCGGGAGCAAAATTTTCTCGCCGATGCATTTGGAGCTTTTGGCGACGGGGGAAACGGCGGGGGAATTGGAGGGCATGCTGGCGAAGATTGCCGCCTATTGCCGTCTCGATATGGACACCCGCGCGGAGCGCGTCCGTGTGCTGATGCCGCCGCTGGCGCTGCTGATCCTCGGCAGCGTCGTAGGCTTCATCATTTTCTCGACGGTGCTGCCGCTTCTGGACAGCATGACGGCGTTTATGTAGAATAGATATAGATGAAATCGTTTATGTTTCGCAGACGGGAGGGAAAGGCTTTGCGTTTTTCTGTCGAAAGGGGCTTGAAAAATCAGCGGGGGTTCACATTGCTGGAAATGCTGATCGTCATCAGCATTGTCGGCGTGCTTGCGGCGGTTGCCGTGCCGCGGTTCACGAACGCGGTGGCGCTGGCGAACACGGCGCGGATACAATCCGACTTGCAGGTATTGAATGCCGCCGTCGTGATGTACCAGACGGAAAAGGGGACGAACCCGACGAAAATCGAGGACTTGGGCGATTATGTGCTGGATATTTCCAACGTGAAGCCGCCGAAAGGGGAATGCAGGCTCAAGGACGGCAAATCTCTTACCGTTACGGCGGCCTCTTACGGTCTGGTCTCGGATGAAAAGGACGGAATGCAGGCGACCTGCGAAGGGAAAAAACTCAGTGAATTTTGGCGGAAGGAATAAATGATGGACGAAAACTTGACGCTGACGGGCGCGCTTTTTCGCCGTCATCGCCGCGTGCTTCTGGCGGGCGGCGTTCCGCTGTTTTTTTTATGCGTTTTCCTGGGCCGGGAAAACGGGCGGCTTCTGGAAAGCGTCATTCTGACCGCGTTTCTTTGGACGGCGGCCGTGTTTGATTATTATTACGGGCTGATTTTCGATCGGCTGACGTTCCCGATGGCGCTTTTGGCGGTATGTTTTCGTTTCCATGGGATCATGGACGCGCCCGATTTGCTGCTCGGGGCTTTGGCTGGCGGCGTTCCGCTTTTGGTTTTGGCGATCTTGACGAACGGCGGGATGGGCGGCGGCGATGTGAAGCTGCTGGCGGCGGGCGGTATCTGGCTCGGATGGCAGGGCGCGCTTCTCGCGCTGGCGATTGCCTCCTGGTTCGGCGGGCTGGCGGCGATTTTCCTGCTCGTGTCGGGGCGTAGGAAAAGAAAAGAAGCGATGGTGTTCGGCCCTTTTCTTTCCGTCGGGATTTGGACGGCGTTTTTCTTCGGCCATCGGCTGCTTGCGGCTTATGGGGCGAATTGTTTTGGATAAGCGCGGCGAAGGGGTGGCGGAGCTTCTGATTGCGCTGCTGATCGTTTCCGTTTTCGCGGCGTTTGCCGTGCCGCGCCTGTGGGGCTTCGGGACGGCGCTCCGGCTGGACGGGGAAGCGGCGCAGCTTGCCTCGGAACTTATGCGCTACAGGGAAACGGTTATCACGCGCCAGCCGATACACAGAGACTTTCCGGGCGCAGGGGAAGAGGCGCAGCCGAAATTCGAGCTGAACGCGGATGGATACGGAACGCGAGAGAACGGAAAAGATGTTTTTTGGCATCCGCTGCCGAAAGACATCGAGCTGATTTGCAACAGTGACGTGGATTTCCGCATGACGGGAGACGCGCAGCCGATGACGATCATGCTGCAGGCGGGGAAAGAGGTACGATATGTCATTATCGACGTTGTGGGCAGGGTGCGGGTCTCGCTTACGCCGCCGCAGGAGTAACCAGCGGGGCTTTTTCCTTTTGGAAGCACTTGTCCTTTCTTTTCTCGTGCTCGGCTGCGGCGCTTTGGTCGTCGCGTACCGCGCGATGGCGGAAAGCCGCGCCGCGGCGGGCGCGGAAATCACGGCGGCGTATCTCGCGCAGGAGCAGATCGCGTGGATTGAGGGACAGCAGGCGTCGTATCTTCATGCACATGGGACGATTCCCTGGCGCGGCGGAGAGTCGGCGGCTCCGGAGAGAAACGGGAAGCAATTTGATATTTCGTCCTCGGTTTCACAGCACCCGGAAACGGCTGCCCTGGCGGTTGTAGAGACCCACGTCCGATGGCAGATCCGCGGGCGGCAGCGGGAAGAAACATACAGAAAGCTCGTGGCGTATCATGAGTGACGGGCGACAAAAGGGCGCGGCGCTTTTGGAGCTGGCCGCGTCGATGCCGATGATTGCAGCCCTTTCCGTGGCGCTGGGAACGGCGTTCATATTCGGCGTTCGCGCGTACATTTTCCTGATGAGCGACTGGGCGCTCCAGGAACAGGTGGGCTATGCGATGGAGCGTATGGTGATGGATCTTCGGTACGCGGAGAAAGCGCAGATCGAAGGCCAACGTCTCAGGATTTATTGCCGTGGAGTGGGCGGTTCCGTCCGGTTGGTCGTTTACGAGCGGACGAACGAAACGGTCCCGCGTATCCGCTGCGACAGCCAGCCGTTGACCGGGCAGAGCACGTTGGGGAAAATCGCAATGGAAGAATTTGAAGCAACCTTTTTCGATTCGCGGGAACAGGCTGTTTTTTTGCGCCTTGTAGGGAAAAATACGCTGACTGATCAGACCTATACGCTGGAAACGATGGTAACCATGATGGGGAAGACGCCGTGATGAACAAGCTTTTGCGCGGGGAGCGGGGCATGGTCTCGATTTTCGGGCTGTGCGCGCTCGGGATTTTGATGGTCGTTTCCGCGACCATGTACACGGTGAGCAAAAATCATATCTCGTCGACGCGCCGTTTTCTGGCGAGGGACGCGCTCAGGAACGCGGCGGAGGACGGCGTGCGGCTGGCGGTCGCACGAATGAACGCGGACGCGGCAACGGCGGCGAAGGCGAACGGAGCGGGAAACCAAAAAGAGCTGCTGCTCACGGCCAAGGTGGACGACGCGTTGGTTGAGGTTTTCGCGCGAAAAAAAGAAAATGAGATCCTGCTCTTGGGCGTCGGCCATAAGGGAGAGAAAGAAAAAGACGAGGACCGCGCCCGAACTGTCGGGGTGGTGAAGGAAAACGGGGGAAAGTACGTCATCGAGCATTGGGAGAGATAGAAAGTTTACTTTTGGGTTCGGTTTTGCTATGATGCTGGTAAACAATGAAGATTGGGAGGGAATCTTATGATGCAGTCGGAAAAAGTGAAAAAGGCGCTGGACGCGGTGGAGGACGCCTGCGGGCACTGCGCGGTCTGCTCGCCGGATTGCCCCATCGCCATCGCGAAGCGTGCGTTGACGGGGCTTCTTTACGACCTGAAGCAAATGGAGGGAGCGCCGGCGGAAAATTCTTGCTCCTGTTGATTTGAAAGGAGAAAAGAGCTTTATGGAAATGGCCGGTTTTTTTGAGCCGGAATACCAATCCGCCGGGGATTATCTGAAGCGCCGCTTTGAAATCCCCGAAAGCTTGCCAAAGCTGCCTTTGGCGGATGAGCTTTTCGTGGCGTCTTGGCAGGAGGCTGAGGGGAAAGATGTGCTGGAGTTCCTGTCGGGGGAATTGGGGCTTCCGGTTTCCGGCTTCCAATGGGAAAACGTCGAAGCGCTGAAAATTTCCTTGGTCGAGAGCTTGGGCGGGCGGCTTCCGGCTGTTGCCACGGAAAGCCATTCGGATTTTCGGGCTATGGACGCGCTGCTGAACGGACGGAAGAAGCCGCAGGCATATCCGCCGACGGTGAACGCGTTCACGATGCAGACGCGGGCGAAACCGATTCATCGCCATCGCGTGCTGCTGCTGAACTATGCGCCGTACAGCAACATTCCCGCTGAGGCGATGGAGCTTTCCAAAGAGGATTGGCTGACACGCTCCCATGAGCTGCGTCTGCGCCATGAATGCGCCCACTACGAGACGCTGCGGATTTTCGGCGATATGCAAAACCACGCGCTGGACGAGATCATGGCCGACGCCTTGGGACAGATCGCCGCCTTCGGCAATTTCGACGCGGACAGGCAGCGCGTCTTTTTCGGCCTCGCGAAAGGAAAAGACATCTGCACGGGCCGCTTGTCCTTTTATTGCCGGGAAGTGGCGGAGGAGGAAAGACCGAAGGTCTATCGCGCCGTGGATCGGGTATTGGACACGGTCGCCGAGGAGCTGGACGGACTCTTGGCGCGAAAAGCGGGGGACATGGAGATGCTGGAAGCCTTGGCGGGGAAAAGCATCGCGGAGAGATTGGAAGGTTTGGGAAAATAAGGTCGTTGTGTGATGCAATATATTTTCGGCAGCTGCGCCGGAAAGAAAAAGCTCGCTGTTTTTTGGACAGCGGGCTTTTTTACAAAATTGACGGGACAAGAACGCGCGATTATAATAAATAAGATAAAATCGCAAAGGATGGTTCCTTGCGGCGTTGGCAGGAGGTTTGTAATGGTCAAGGACATTATGACGGCGAATGAGGATGTAAGGGCGAACGACAGGGAGATAGCGGCGCTTCGGGAGCATTTTCCCGCTTGCTTTGCCGCTGACGGGAGTTTTGATATAGCGCGGTTCAAGGAATATCTTGCCGACAAGGTGAACGTAACGAACGAGGGATACGAGCTGCGATTCCTTGGAAAAAACTATGCGCGGCTTTTGGCGTCCGTAGATACGACAACGGTGATTGTGCCCGACGAGGAGCACAACACGAAACCGGAAAACGCAAACAGCGAGAATATCTATATCAGCGGGGACAATTTGGACGGGCTGAAGCATCTTTTGAAGTCTTATGCGCGGAAAGTGAAGTGCATTTATATCGACCCGCCGTACAATACTGGTTCGGACGGCTTTGTTTACAACGACAGCTTCCATTTTACGGCGGAAGAGTTGGAAGAAAAATTGAGCATTGACGAAAGCCAAGCGGCGAGGATTTTGGACTTGACGAAGCGCGGCAGCGCGTCTCATTCCGCTTGGCTGATGTTCATGTATCCGCGGTTGCTGTTGGCAAGGGACTTGCTGACTGACGACGGCGTTATTTTTATTTCGATTGACGATAATGAACAGGCAAATTTGAAGCTCCTTTGTGATGATGTGTTTGGGGAAGAAAATTGCATGGGGTGTATTTGCCGTTCAACGGGGCAGACAACAGGACAAGACAGCGGCGGGTTAGGTTCTTCGTTTGATTACGCATTTGTTTATGGGCGAACACCAAATTTAGATATTGCCGGTCTTCCTTTGACTGCCCATGATATGAAACGTTTTGAAAATGAAGATGATAATGGAAAGTATGCGTATGACCAGTTACGTAAAACCGGCAGCAATGACCACCGTGAAGATCGACCCAATATGTACTACGCAATTCAGGATCCTGATGGCAATGATGTGTATCCTACTTCTTCGACAGGGTATGATAGTTGCTGGCGCGTGGAAAAAAAGACGTATGAGCAACTTGTAGCAGATGACTACATCCTTTGGAAGAAAACGACGCGTAACGGAAATAAAGTATGGTGGCCGTATGTAAAATATTATCTTGAAGGAAGGAGCAAGAGACCATCGCCGCTTTGGACGGATTTGGATGGAAACAAGAAAGCGACAAGAGAAGTACGCGCTTTATTTGATGATGAAAAAGTTTTTGATTACGCTAAACCACTTGAGTTTTTGAAAAAAATCATTCAGATTGCTCCCAATATGCAAGAGGGAGATATTGTTTTGGATTTTTTTTCAGGTTCGGCCACAACGGCCCATGCTGTCATGATGGGCGAAAAAAAGTATCGGTATATCATGGTGCAGTTACCCGCTGTTTTGGATGAGACGGTAACAAGCCAAAAAGTTGCCAAAAATTTCTTGAAAGGAATTGGGAGAAGTCCGACGCTTGATGAAATCGGCATGGAGCGCATTATCCGGGCCGCGAAGAAAATCAAAGAGGAACACCCCGATACGTCCGCTGATTTGGGCTTCCGCCATTTCACGCTGAAAGAACCGTCGGCGAAGACATTGGACAAATTGGAAACTTTCGCGCCGGAAGACGGGCTGATGATTCAAAATACGGTGCTTGATGATTTTGGCGTGCCGACTGTTCTTGCCACTTGGCTTGTTCGGGACGGGTACGGCTTTGCTGCGCCCGTGGAGACAGTGGATTTTGCCGGATATACGGGGTATCACATGGATAAGCACCTCTATCTGATTGCGCCGGAACTCAGCGATGAAGCAATTGGAGCGATTGTGGAGCGGTACGAAACGGACGGCGCTTTCAATCCCGAAAATGTAGTGCTGTTCGGGTACAGCTTCCTTTGGACGGAAATGGAATCGCTGAAAGCGAATCTTGCCCGTCTGAAAGCGATGGAAAAGAATTTGCATATTCATTTTGATATTCGGTATTGAGGGAAAATGAAATGGAACTGATTTTAGAGCAAGATTTGCCCCATCAGCAAAAAGCGATTGACGCTGTCTGCAATGTTTTGGACGGCGTGAAGCCTGTGTCTCCAACGCAGTTTTTTGAAAATCCGCAGATTCCGCTTTGGAATCGACGGTTGCTGGCGAATTTGGAGGCTTTGCAAAGGGACATTCCCGCAGAGTACAGGCGGCACAGAGCCGAAGGGGATTGCTTGCAGCTTGACGTCAAGATGGAGACAGGTACGGGCAAAACCTATGTATATACGAAAACCATCTATGAACTGCATAAGCGGTACGGTTTCAATAAGTTTATCATCGCCGTTCCGTCTCTTGCCATCAAAGCGGGAACGGAGCAGTTTATCCGTGACGAGTACGCGCGGCGGCATTTTGCGGACGGCTGTGGCTACGGCACGGAAATTGAGCTTGGCGTATTGGAAGCGCCGAAGAACAAGAAGAAAGGACGCAGTTATTTTCCGGGCGTCGTCAGTGATTTTATCAAGGGAAGCTGCCAAAATACGCGAAAGATTTATGTCTTGCTCGTCAATATGCAGCTTTTGACGGTACGGGCCAACGGGATGCTTTCCCGCGACGATTACGATTACGGGGCGGAAGGATTTTATCGCCCTTTCGACGCGCTGCGCGCAACGCGACCAATCGTGATGATTGACGAACCGCACCGTTTTTCCCGTGACCAAAAGGCGTTTCAGGTCATTATGGAAGAGATTCGGCCGCAGTGCATTATCCGGTATGGCGCGACGTTTCCTGAGACAACGAAAGGCAGAGGAAAGCAGAAAGTCACGGTCAAGGATTACCAATATTTGCTTTATGATTTGAATGCTTGCGAATCCTTCAACCAAGGGCTGATCAAAGGCGTTGCGAAGGAACATTTCGAGCCGCTTTCGGGGAAGGAAGAAAAAGTCAAGATTTTGTCCATTACGGGCAAAGAGTCTGTAACTTTCCAAAAGAAACAGGGACGAAGCACTCGCTCGATTACGCTTCAAACGGGTGATTCTTTGGCGATGGTCAGCGACGCTTTTTCCGGGATTACGGTGCAGGCGATTGCGGCGCACAGTGTGGAGTTTTCCAACGGCGTAGTCAAGACGGCAGGCGAAGAAATGGACGTGGACGTCTATATGTCGTCTTATCAAGAGCAGATGATTCGCCTTGCGCTGGAACGCCATTTTGAGACGGAGCGGGAGAATTTTTGCGGTCGCAACTATAAAATCAAGACGCTGGCGCTGTTTTTCATTGATGATATTTCATCGTATCGCCCAAACGAGAATGGGAAATCGCCGTATTTGGTGGAGGCTTTTGATCGGTTGCTGAAGGAGCGTATGGAAGCGACGCTTGCAACTTTAGGCTCTCATGAGCAAGAATACCGCGCATATTTGGAGGCTTCACTTGCTGATATTGCCGCTTGCCGCGCCGGATATTTCTCGCAGGACAATAGCGATTCTGACGAAGAAATTGCCAAGGAAGTCGATGCGATTTTGCACGGGAAGAAGCAGCTCCTTTCGTTCCGAAACGAGGACGGAGGCTATAATACGCTCCGTTTTCTGTTTTCGAAATGGACGCTGAAGGAGGGCTGGGACAATCCGAATGTGTTTACGATTGCGAAGCTCCGTTCCAGCGGCAGTGAAAACAGCAAGCTGCAAGAGGTCGGCAGGGGACTGCGGTTGCCTGTGGACGAAAACGGAAACCGAATTTCCAATGAGGATTTTCAGCTTAATTATATCGTGGATTTCACGGAAAAAGATTTCGCGGATCGGTTGGTAGAACAAATTAACGGCGAGATTCCGCAGGCCATCGCCCTGCCGGTTGAGAGAGTGCGGGAAGCGGCGAGAATGCTTGGCATGGACGAGAACGCGCTGTTTGAGGAATTGATGGCCAAGCATTACATTGATTGGCAGCGCAATATCATTGCGGAGAACAGGGCGGAGTTTTTTGCGGATTTTCCCATGTTTGCTGCAGGCGTGTCCACCGGCAAGGTCAAGGACCGCAACAGGGAGAAGCCGAAGCCCGTCAAGATTCGCAAAGAGGTTTATGGCGAGATTCGCGCGCTTTGGGAGAAAATCAACGAAAGGCGTATTCTTTTCTATGATCGGGATTTGGACGAGAATATGGAAGCGGTGGTTCTTTCTTTATTGGAGAAGCCGGGCGTGTTTACGGATGTTGTGATGGCAAGCCATCGCGACGTGCTCTCCGGCGATGGCCAAGAGATGTGCGTGAAAGAAGGAACGGGCGTGCAGTATACGGTTTTTCGCTCGATTCCCTATGGAAAGTTTTTGTCCCGAATTACGCGCACGACCAGCATTCCGATGGAAGTTTTGCATCGGGCGATGATTGCTTATGCGCGGAAATATGGGGGTATTACTCCTGCGCATATCAACGAAAATTCCGCCGCCGCTTTTTGCGCGGAGTTCCAAGACTGGAAAGTGAAAAACTTGCAGGGGCGGTTTCGGTATGCAAAGGGCAGTGCTCCGTGCGGGGCTACGGTGCTCTCATACGCGGACGGCAGCCCGAGGGAAGAGATTGCGCAGGGGCGTATCGGAACAAAAATCGTTCCCGGCACGCCGAGCAAGAAGTATCTATATGACACATACGCTTATGATTCGCCATTGGAAAAAGACAATATAACAACGGATATCGAGGAAGTGTCCGTATATGGAAAAATCCCCCGCAGCAGCGTCGCGATTCCGACGATTACGGGGGAGACCTACAGCCCGGATTTTATGTATGTGGTGAAAAAAGCGTCCGGCGAGAAGGAGCTTTATATCGTAGTCGAGACAAAGGACGTCGAGGGAAAAGAAGAATTGCGCGGAACGGAAAAAGCGAAAATCGAGTGTGCGGAAGTTTTCTTTGAGAATTTGTCTAAAGAGGGATATACGGTTCATTTTAAGAGCCAGCTAAGGAACAAGCAGATGAAACAGATTATTCAGGAAGTGATGGGAGAGGACGGATAATGAAATGTATAAATTATAAAATGACTTGGTTTTTATTTTTTAAGTCAGTTCATCTTGATTATAAAGATGATTGAGTTGGAGTTAAGGGCATATAATATTAATTCAGTCAATATGATTGTTATATAGAATCAAATGTTTTAGTTTGAATGGGAAAGAGATGAGTCGCAACGAATCTTAATGAACTTGTAGTAAGAATAAGATTTGGGTTCCAATATCTTAAAGTAAAAGACAAATATTTGTTTTTTGTCTCTTCCTTTTTAGGAATTATTGGTTTGTTTATGATGGCTTATTATGCTGAATGTTCTATTATAGTTGGTCTTGGACAAAGTATATTTGCTGCATATATTTTTTATTTTTTCTTGGAGTTTTTGCCAAAAATTTTTTTGGCTTATGATGAATCTTATCAAGAAAAGTGTTCATATGAATTATTACGGATTTTATTGGAACGATTGGACGATTTGTTTATAGTACCATTCAAACAAGTGTATAAAGAAAAAGAATTACCCAGCATGGAAAAGTTCTTTTCCGAAGATTTTCTACGTGATTATTTGTTCAAATTTGATGCCGAACATGCAAAATCGAATGCAGCCTATGTAGGACTTGATGGCGAGAGCCATCCTTTAACATTTATTCAATATGCAATGCAGTATTGGTGTGAGATAAAGGACTATGTACAATACTTAATTCTCGTTCCTTATGTCAGAGAAAATAATGAGTTGTACTATCAATTACAATTTTTAAAAATGAGTAGTTTCATTTCTTATTATTTCAAATTGATTGATATGATGAATGGAGTGCCTTTGTCACAAGTGCCATATATAACTATAATAGGTTATGGTAAAGATGCAAATAATCATTTTTGTAGGCAGCAGGGCACTGTTGAAAATATTGTACGTTTACATCAAATAGCCTTTGCTATTTATAAACAGCTTAAGGGCGATAAACGTTGGAAGGATCTATATGCTCCAAAGTTTTATGAAGAATAGTTTTATGATGCTATTGTTGGAAAAATGTGATATATAATGTTTTCTTCAATTCAATTAAGGCGTATTGTAAAAGGTTTCCGCGCATTTCACGGAAGCCTTTTACAATTAATAAGCGTTATTCGTTTCCGAAGATGTCGCTTTGCGTGCCGGTGCGGAACAAGTCGAGCACCAGCGTCGTTTCCGTTTTTTGGTATA